>SKHK01000234.1 GCA_007117005.1 Paracoccaceae bacterium | reverse complement strand
GCGCCTGGGGCTGGGGACTGGCAGGACTGGCCCGGCCCCTGCCCGATGACCAGCCGCTGCGCCTGCGCCTCGTGCAGCCCAACGCCGCGCAACCGGACAAATGGGACCCGCGTTTCGCCGAGTTCTTCTTTCGCCGCCATCTGGACCTCAGCACCGCCCCGCCTGCGGACGGCCGCGCGCCCGATCTGGTGATCTGGTCCGAAACCGCCGTGCCCTTTTTCCTGAACAATCCCGGCAACGCGCTGGCGATCGCCGCGCAGCGCCTTGGTCCGGATACCGGCCTGATCCTGGGGATCCAGCGCGCCGAAACCGGCGCCGACGGGGTCCGGCGCTATTTCAACAGCCTGGCCGTGCTGGACGAAACCGGCGCGCCGGCGCAGGTCTACGACAAGCACCACCTGGTGCCCTTCGGCGAATACATGCCGCTGCTGGGGCGGTTTTCGGACCGGTTCAGTGGGCTGGCAGCGCAGGTGCTGACCGGCTACAGCGCCGGGCCGGGGCCACGCCTGCTGGATCTGAGCGACAGGCTGCCCGGCGCGGGGCGGGTGTTGCCGCTGATCTGCTACGAGGCGGTCTTTCCGCGCAACCTGCGCGGCACCGAGCGGCCGGACTGGCTGCTGCAAGTGACCAACGACGCCTGGTTCGGCGCCCGGATCGGCCCATTCCAGCATCTGGCCCAGGCGCGGCTGCGCGCGGTGGAACAGGGCCTGCCGATGGCGCGGGTGGCCAATACCGGGGTCTCTGCCATGATCGACGCGCGCGGCACCCTGCGCGAGGAGATCGGCATGGACCGCGCAGGCTTCATCGATGCCGACCTGCCCGGCGCGCTGCCGCCTACGCCCTATGCCCGCATCGGCGACTGGCCCTGGTATCTGGGCATGACGCTGATCATCGCGCTGGCCGGCGCGGCGCGGCTGCGCAAACGGGATTGACGGCGCGGGGGCAAGGCAGTAGCCGCGTCATACCTCCGTCACAACGGCTTCCTGGCGTGGCGGCGACACCCAATGGAGCGCCTTTCTCATGACAAGACAGAATTACATCTTCACCTCGGAATCCGTTTCCGAGGGGCATCCGGACAAGGTCTGTGACCGGGTATCGGACGCGGTGCTGGACTATCTTCTGGCCGAGGACCCGCTGGCCCGCGTCGCCTGCGAGACCTTCGCCACCAGCGGGCTTGTCGTGATCGGCGGCGAAATCGGCCTGCCGGCACGTGACGGGCGCCCGGGCCGGGAACGGCTGAAGGACGTGATGGGCCGCATCGGCGAGATCGCGCGCGACTGCATCCGTGATATCGGCTACGAGCAGGACAAGTTCCACTGGAACACCTGCCATGTGATGAATTTCCTGCACGAACAGTCGGTCGACATCGCGCAGGGCGTGGCGGGCGATGCCTCGGCCGACGGGTCCGGCGCGGCCGAAGGCGCGGGCGATCAGGGCATCATGTTCGGCTATGCGGTGGACGAGACGCCGGAACTGATGCCCGCGCCGATCCTTTACAGCCACGCGATCCTGCGCCGCCTGGCCGAGGCGCGCAAATCCGGCGCGCTGGGCATGCTGGGCCCGGATGCGAAAAGCCAGCTGTCGATCCGCTATGAGGGCGGCAAGCCCGTGGGGATCACGCAGCTTGTCGTTTCGCACCAGCATCTGGATGCGGGGCTCAGCAGCGCCGATGTGCAGGCCCTGATCCGCCCCTATGTCGAAGAGATGCTGCCCGAGGGCTGGCTGAGCGACCAGACCGAGTGGCATGTGAACCCGACGGGCAAGTTCCTGATAGGCGGGCCGGATGGCGATGCGGGGCTGACGGGGCGCAAGATCATCGTGGATACCTATGGCGGCGCCGCACCGCATGGTGGCGGGGCGTTTTCCGGCAAGGACCCCACCAAGGTGGACCGTTCGGCCGCCTATGCCGCGCGCTATCTGGCCAAGAACGTGGTGGCGGCGGGGCTGGCGAAGCGCTGCACGCTGCAGCTTTCCTATGCCATCGGCGTGGCGCGGCCGCTATCGGTCTATGTGGACACGCATGGCACGGGCGAGGCCGATGACGCCGCGATCGAGCGGGCGGTGGCCGAGGTGATGGATCTGACGCCGCGCGGCATCCGCACGCAATTGGGCCTGAACCGCCCCGTCTATGCGCGCACCGCCGCCTATGGCCATTTCGGCCGCGCGCCGGAAGCGGATGGCGGGTTTTCGTGGGAACGAACGGATCTGGCAGAGGCGCTGCGCAAGGCGGTGTAAGGCCGGGGGGCTGCTGCCCCGCAGAAGACAGAAGGCCGGGGGGCTGCTGCCCCCCGGCACCCCCCGCCCAAAGGGGGGCACGCCCCCCTTTGGAAACCCCGTGAGTATTTGGGGCAAAATGAAGGGGTGGCGTTGATCACGCTGGCGCGGGGCGCTATGCGCGCAGGGATGAGTGACATGCCGAAACCCGATCTGCCGCCCCATCCGGCGCTGGCCGCCCTGCGCACGCAGCGCAATTTCTATGGCCGCGTGCATGGCAAGACCCTGCGCCCCAGCCAGAAGGCCGATCTGGCCGACCTGCTGCCGCACTACCGGTTGCGCGGGGTCAGCATCGACGAGAACCCCGCGCGCTCGCCTCTGAGCCGCGCGGCGCTGAGCGATGGCGCGCCGCTTTGGCTGGAGGTGGGTTTCGGCGGGGGCGAGCATCTGCACCACATGGCCGGCGCGCATCCCGATATCCGCTTCATCGGTTGCGAGCCCTTCGTCAACGGGGTCGCCATGCTGCTGGGCAAGCTGCGCACTGCACCCCGCCCTAACCTGGCCCTGCACCCCGGCGATGTGCGCGACCTGTTCGATGTGCTGCCCGACCGCTGCATCGACCGGGCCTATCTGCTGTATCCCGATCCCTGGCCCAAGGCGCGCCATCACCGCCGCCGCTTTGTCACGCCAGAGCATCTGGCCCCACTGGCGCGTGTCTGCGCGCCCGGCGCGGCCTTTCACTTGGCCACAGACATTCCAGATTATGTCCGTCAGGCACTGGAAGAGGTGCCACAGGCCGGGTTCACGCTGCAGACGCAATCCGCCGATCCCTGGCCGGGCTGGCACCGCACCCGATACGAGGCCAAGGCCCTGCGCGAGGGGCGGCGTCCGGACTATCTGATCTTTCGCCGCGACGGGGCGTGATGCAGCCTTGTCTGTTCAGCCCGCGCGGCGTGTGGTAGCCACGCGGCCTGTCCGCCAACAAGGGGAGCGCGCCGACATGGCTGCCAATCTGACCGCAGCGGTTGTCTTTCCGATCCACCGCGAGGGGTATCGCTTCATCGCCATCTTTGCTGCGGTGACGCTGGTCCTGTTCCTGATCTGGCTGCCGCTGGGGCTGCTGGGGCTGGGGCTGACGGTCTGGTGCTACTACTTTTTCCGCGACCCCGAGCGCGTGACGCCGGACCGCGAGGGGCTGGTGGTCAGCCCAGCCGATGGCGTGATCTCGCTGCTGATGCCGGCGGTGCCGCCGGCCGAACTGGGCCTGGGCGAGGCGCCGATGACGCGGATTAGCATCTTCATGAATGTCTTCAACTGCCATGTGAACCGGCTGCCCGTGGCCGGCACCATCACCGCGCTGGCCTATCGGCCGGGCAAGTTTCTCAACGCCTCGCTGGACAAGGCGAGCGAGGATAACGAGCGCAACGGCCTGACGGTGCAGACCGAGAGCGGCGCGCGGATCGGTGTGGTGCAGATCGCCGGGCTGGTGGCGCGGCGTATCGTCTGCGAGGTGGCCGAGGGCGACGTGCTGGCGACCGGGCAGCGCTTCGGGATGATCCGCTTCGGCTCGCGGCTGGATGTCTACCTGCCCGAAGGGGTGGCGCCGCTGGTCTGCCTGGGTCAGACCATGGTGGCGGGCGAAACCGTGCTGGCCGACCTGCAGGGCAGCGAACCCGCGCGCACCGGCGTGGTGCGCTGAGCCGATGTCGGAGCACGGGCAAGACGAGAGCAAGCCCGCCCCTGCCCCGCAGCGTGGTGGGTCTGACCGCCGCAGCCTGCCGCTGCTGAATTTTCTGCCCAATCTGATCACGCTGCTGGGCCTTTGCGCGGGGCTGACGGCGCTGCGCGGGGCGCTGGACGAGCAGTTCCAGATCGCCGCGGCGCTGATCGTGCTGGCGGCGGTGCTGGACGGGCTGGACGGGCTGGTCGCGCGCAAGCTCAACGCCGCCAGCCCGTTTGGCGCCGAACTGGATTCGCTGTCGGATTTCGTCTGTTTCGGCGTTGCGCCGGGGGTGCTGATCTATCAGGCCTTTCTGGCCGAGGGCGCGCCGGGGCTGGGCTGGCTGTTCGTCTTGCTGTTCATCCTCTGCGCCTGCCTGCGGCTGGCCCGGTTCAATGTCAGCCGTGACGCCCCGCCGCCGCCCGGGCGCGCGCATTTCGTGGGCGTGCCAGCCCCGGCTGGGGCGATGCTGTGTCTATTGCCCCTGTTCCTGCTGCTGGCCGGCGGACCGGACCTGAGCGGCCTGGCGCTGCCCGTGGCGCTTTACGTCGGCGCGGTGGGGTTGCTGATGGTGTCCCGCCTGCCAACGTTGTCGCCGAAATCGCTGCGCATCCCGCGGGATCGGGCGCTTTGGCTATTGCTGGGGGTGGCGGTTTTTGCGGGGCTGGCGGTGATGCGGCCCTGGGCGCTGCTGGTGGCGGCCGATCTGGGCTATCTGCTGCTGCTTGGCCGCGATGCCTGGCGGCACCGCAAGCGCCTGGCCTGACGCCCCGATTACGCCGCCTGACCTGCTGTTCGACCCACCCGTGAAAAAGCCGGCGGGCCCCTGTCGGCCCACCGGCTGTCTGTTCTTAGGCATGTCGCCCCTAGGCGGATCCGGTTCCGATGTTTTCGACCTGCGCAAACAATGGCCGGATCGTGGCGCGTGATTGCAAACGAACGCGACACGTTCTGCTTCGCCGGCAACGCGTCCGGCATGGCCCGCTTACTGGTTGGGCTTCGCCGGTGCCGGTTGCCGGGGCGTCTCTCGCGCGGGCTGCTGCTGGGCGCTGCCACCACCCTGCGGCGCGGCCATGCCGGGCATGCCCTGCTGCGACCCCGGTTCCTTGCCGGGTTTGGGGGCCGGCGCGGCGGCGGCCGGCTTTGCCGGAACGCCCCCCTGCGCCTTTTGCGTGGCGTTCAACGGATCGTCCTGGCGCTGGACCGAACCCTCGAAATGGGCGCCCGATTCGATGGCGATGGTCTTGTGGATGATGTCCCCCTCGACCCGCGCGGTCGACGTCAGGCGCACCTTCAGGCCCCGCACGCGGCCGATGACCCGGCCATTGATGACGATGTCATCGGCGACGATCTCGCCACGGATTGTGGCGGTTTCACCAACGGTCAGCAAATGCGCGCGGATATCGCCATCGACGGTTCCCTCGATCACCACATCACCCGTCGTGCGCAGATTGCCGGTGACCGTGAGGTCGGCGGCCAGAACCGAGGCCGCGACCTTGCCCTTCGGCGCTCCGCCTGTCGACATCGGCGAGGGCACGCCGAAATCGACCGGCGAGGTGGCAACCGGCGCGGGCTCTGCTGCGCGGGTCGGTTCGACCTTCGGGCCCTTGTCGTGGATTCGGCTCTTAGAAAACATCGCGTGCGGCCCTTATGTAGGTCAGTGGATTGATCGGCCTGCCGCCGACCCGGATCTCGTAATGCAGATGCACCCCGGTCGACCGGCCTGTGGTGCCCATACCACCGATCCGGTCGCCGCGCGATACCCTGTCGCCCACATTCACGTCAATCCGGTTGAGATGCGCATAAAGCGTCTCGATACCGAAATCATGCTGAATGACGACCGTGCGGCCATAGCCGCCGCGCCAGCCAGCATGGGTGACAGTGCCCGAGGCAGTGGCGAGGATGGGGTGGTTGCGCGGCCCGGCCCAGTCGACGCCGTTATGCATCCGCTGCCGGCCCGTGCGCGGGTCACGGCGCGTGCCAAAGCCAGAGGTCTGGCGCACGCCCGCGGTGTTCAGCGGCATGGCAAAGGGCGTGCGCTGCATGGCGATGCGGTAAAGGTCGATCTCCTCCAGCGCGGCCAGAACGGCATTGGCGCGCGCCTCGTCGCTGTTCGGATCCAGCGCGCCAGAGGTTGAAATGGTTATCGGCGTCAGCGCTGCGGTTCGCGTCTGCCGCCCCGAGCGCACCGCGCGCAGCAGGTCCTGCGGCGACAGGCCCGCGGCGCGGAACATGCGTTCCATCGGCACCATCGACACCTCGACCGCCTGTTCCAGTTGGCCGAAGATACGCTCGTTGCGGTCCTCCACCAGGCGCATTTCCAGGGCCAGATGGTCAAGCTGCAGAAGCTGGGCATCGGCGACGCTGCGCAGGGCCTCGCGCTCTTCGGCGGTGGTGGTCAGCGCGGCCAGCATGGTGTCCAGCGTGCTGCGCGCCTCGTCCAGATCGGCCTCCAGGCGGGCGAGTTGGTCGCTCAGATCGGTGCTTTCGATGTCGCGCAGCCGGGCGCGGGCCTCGTCACGCTCCTGCATCCGGGCGCGCAGGGCAGTTTGCAGGCCCTCGATCCCGGTCTCCATCTCCGCGCGCCGCTGCTCGGTCGCCAGAAGCGTACCCTGCATGGCTGCCACGCGGTCCATCGCCTGCAGGTAACGCTCCTCGGCCGACCGTGCCGCCGCAACCGCGCGGTCGCGCTCGCGCACCAGCGTACCGATGCGCTGTTCAATGTAGATTTGCTCTCGGACCGCGATTTCGCGCGCGTCACCGCTCTCGAACGCCCTTGTCAGCACCATCGCGGTGGCAAACAGGCTCCACAGCAGAAACGCGCCCCCCCCGCCCAGCATGAGGGCCTGGGACACCGGGCGCAGGCGCAGATAGCGCGTGTTGCTGACCTCGGACCGCAGAAAAAGCCGTTTTTCAGGCAGATAGCGTTCCAGCACTGCGTTCAGACGGTGAATTGGCTGTCGCAAACCGTATTCCTGTCACTTCCATCGTCGCGCGCACGGATCGGCGCGGAGATCATCTCATGCCATCGCCCCGGCGCGCCCTGCGCCACAAGGCGCGTGCTGCCTGGAGCCGGGCAGGCCCTGTCCGCCAACGACGTTAACTTGCCGGTCATTCCTGTTACCGTTGGTGCCCGCAAGCCGCAACCGTCCTGCGCCGCTGCCGCAGGCCGCACCGCATGGATCGACGGCTTTGCGCGGAATCCCGCCGATAAATCGGCCTAATCCCCCCTTTTTCCGGCGGAATCGGGCAATTCGAAGGGCTCGACCAGCGGCCAGTAGAAATCCGGGGGGATCCCGGCTTCGGCGCGCTTTTCCTCGTTGAAGGGCGGCTTCAGGCTGCCGTGAAAGTGGCGCCGGACCAGGCTGTGGAAGGTCTCCTTCGGGTCCAGGTCATGGCGCCCGCACAGGAAATGAAACCATTTCGCGCCATAGGCAACATGGCCCACCTCCTCCGTCAGGATGGTTTCCAGCGCTGCCACGGCTGCCGGCGCGTCATGACGGCGGAACATGTCGATCATGGCCGGGGTCACATCAAGGCCGCGTGCCTCCAGCACCATCGGCACGACGGCCAGCCGGGCCATCAGGTCGCCGCGCGTGTCCAGCGCGCCGCGCCACATGCCGGCATGCGCCGGCAGCGCGCCGTAATGGCTGCCCATCCCGGCAAGAACGTCGCTCAGAAGATTGAAATGCTTCGATTCCTCGTCAGCGGCCTTTACCCAGTCGTCATAGAAACCCATCGGCATGCGCTGATCGGCGAAACGGGCGATGATGTCCCAGTGCAGGTCTACGGCGTTGAGCTCGATATGGGCGATCGCATGGATCAGCGCGGCCCGCCCGGCGGGGCTGCCCGGGCGCCGTTTCGGCATCTCGCGCGGGTCCAGCAGCGCGG
>SKHK01000183.1 GCA_007117005.1 Paracoccaceae bacterium | reverse complement strand
GGTTCCAGCTTTGAGACGCAAACGGCGCGCGCGGCCTGTCCGGACCGCGCGCGCCGCCTTACCAACCGACAGGCGGTAGGATCAGGCCTGATCGTCCTCTTCCAGCGCCTTGATGGCCTCCTGCAGCGCGTCCTTGCTGACGGGCTTTTCGGTGACCGAGGCGCGGGCGATGACGGTATCGACCACCTTGTCCTCGAAGATCGGCGCGCGCAGTTGCTGCTGCATCTGCGGGTTCTGCTGGACGAATTCGAAGAACTGCCGCTCCTGCCCCGGATATTGCCGGGCCTGGGCCATCACCGCCTGGCTCATCTCGGCATCCGTGACCTCGACCTCGGCCTTGCGGCCGATCTCGGCCAGCAGCAGGCCCAGCTTCACGCGGCGCGTGGCCAGGGTGCGGTGCTCTTCGGTCGGTTCGATCTCGCCATGGCTGTGATCGTCGGGCGCGACGTCGTTGTTCTCGTCATGCCACAGCTGATGGGCGATCTGCTTGGCCTCGGCATCGACCAGGCTTTCGGGCAGGTCGAAAGTCACCGTCTCGTCCAGCTTGTCCAGCAGCGCCCGCTTGACCAGCGCGCGCGAGGCCTGGCCGTATTCGGCCTCCAGCCGCTCGCGGATCTGGGTCTTGAAGGCGTCCAGCGACTCGGCGCCGTAGCGGCTGGCCAGCGCATCGTCTATGGGCATGGGCTCGGGCGCGCGGACCTCTTTGACGGTGCAGGAAAACACCGCTTCCTTGCCGGCCAGATGCGCGGCGCCGTATTCATCGGGGAAATTGACCGTCACGTCGCGCGCGTCACCGGCCGAGGCGCCGACCAGCTGTTCCTCGAAACCCGGGATGAACTGGCCAGAGCCCAGCACCAACGGAAAATCATCGCCCGCGCCGCCCTCGAAGGCCTCGCCGTCGATGCGGCCGACGAAATCGATGACCACCTGATCGCCGTCCTGCGCCGCGCCCTCTTTCGCCGCGAAATTCTGCGCGGAGTCGGCGAGATTCTTCAGCGCCTCGTCGATCGCCGCGTCATCGGCCTGCACCACCAGGCGCTCCAGCGCCAGCGCCGAAAAATCCGGCTCTTCGATCGTGGGCAGCGCGTCATAGCTCAGATCGACGACCAGATCGTCGCCCTCCTTCCATTCCGCGCCGTTCTGCATCTCGACCTTCGGCTGCATCGCCGGGCGGTCGCCGGAGGCCTCGAAATGTTCCTGCATGGCGCCATCGACGGCTTCCTGCATCACCTCGCCCAGCAGGCGCTGGCCGAACTGCTTTTTCAGCAACGGCATCGGCACCTTGCCCTTGCGAAAGCCCTTCATCTCGATCTCGGGCTGCGCCTCGGTCAGCTTCGCATCGACCTTGGCCTCCAGCTCGGCCGCGGTCACGGTGATGGTATAGCCGCGCTTGAGGCCGTCATTCAGCGTCTCGGTCAATTGCATCCGTGTCATCCTTTTTCTGCTCTGGTGCGGGTGGAGGGACTTGAACCCCCACGCCTTTCGGCGCTTGGACCTAAACCAAGTGCGTCTGCCAATTCCGCCACACCCGCCATTACAACCGGCGGCCCTGCCACAGGGCAGGGCCGCTTTGGCGCGCCTTCTAGCAAGAAGCCCTGCGCGATGCGAGAGCAAAACGCCGCGATTGTGCCCCGGATTGTGTCATAATTCGACCATGATGCGCCGCGATACCCGGTGTTGTTTCCAGTAACGAGGGTAATCATGCTGCATCTTCTTTCTCTGCCGGACGCCCCCATGCCGATGACCGGCCGGGGCAGCCGCCCCTGTGGCCTGGCCGCGGGCACGCTGATCCGCACCATGGACGGGGAACTGCCCGTGGAATACCTGACCGCGGGCGACCGGGTGCTGACCCGGGGCGGCGGGTTTGCGACGCTGCGGGCGGTGGATGTGAGCATCGCGCGCGATGTCGATGTGGTGCGCTTTGCCCCGCGCGCGATGGGCCGGCATGCAACCGACCGCGCGCTGGTGGTGCCGGTGGCGCAGCCGGTGCTGACCCGGGACTGGCGCGCGCGCGTCGTTTATGGGCAGGATCACGTTCTGACCCCGGCGGGCGCGCTGGTCGATGACCATCTGATCCGGCGCAAGCGGCTGGCGCGGTTGCGCCTGTTCCGCCTGCATTTCGACAGCCCGCAGGTGATCCGCGCCAACGGGATCGATCTGGCCAGCGCCCGGGGCAAGGCGCCGACCGGAACGCCGCTGCTGCACTGAACCTGCCGCCAGCCCGCCGCTCTCAGCCCTCAGCCGCCCTCAGCCCGGGATCGCCAGCCCCTTCGCCCCGGCAAGGCTGCGCATGCGGTCCTGCAATTTCTCGAAGGCGCGCACCTCGATCTGGCGGATGCGTTCGCGGCTGACCCCGTAGCGTTCGGCCAGTTCCTCCAGCGTCAGGGGCGGGTCAGAGAGGCGCCGCTCGGTCAGGATATCGCGCTCACGCTCATTCAGCACGTCCATCGCGCTTTCCAGAAGCGCGCGGCGGGTGTCCAGTTCGTCCTGTTCGGCATAGGCGCCGGCGGTATCGGCGCTTTCATCCTCCAGCCAGTCCTGCCAGCTGCCGGACCCTTCCTCGCCCCCGATGGTGATGTTGAGCGAGGCATCCGCGCCCGCCATGCGCCGGTTCATGTCGATCACGTCGGTTTCGCTGACCGACAGGTCATTGGCCAGCTGGCGCACGGTTTCCGGCCGCAGGTCGCCGTCCTCCAGCGCGCCGATGCGGGACTTGGCCTTGCGCAGGTTGAAGAACAGCTTTTTCTGCGACGAGGTCGTGCCCAGTTTGACCAGCGACCAGGACCGCAGGATGTATTCCTGGATGGAGGCGCGGATCCACCACATGGCATAGGTTGCCAGCCGAAAGCCTTTTTCGGGATCGAACCGCTTGACCGCCTGCATCAGGCCGACATTGGCCTCTGATATCACCTCTGCCTGGGGCAGGCCGTAGCCGCGATAGCCCATGGCAATCTTGGCCGCCAGGCGCAGGTGGCTGGTGACCAGCTGATGCGCGGCGTCGGTGTCCTGATGATCGACCCAGCGCTTGGCCAGCATGTATTCCTGCTCCGGCTCCAGCATCGGAAAGCGGCGGATTTCCTGCAGATAGCGGTTCAGACCCTGTTCGGGCGACGGGGCCGGAAGTTTGGCGTACTGGCTCATATCAGTCCTTTCCATGCATGACCGGCGGCTGTGTCCACCACTGCCGGGCTGGCCCGCGCGCCTGCCCGGTCCGCCGGTCGATCGTCGTGACCATCTGGGCACAGGCAGCGTCGCACGCAACCGTTGCAGTGATATGAACGCATGAGCGGGCAAATTCCATCGCAGGTTTCGGAAAGGTCACGCGCTTGTGCGTCCCGGTAAAGCGGTGCCCGTGCTGGTCTTTCAACCCTGCAGCGCTGCCAGAAGTGCGGCGAGATCCGCAGGCGGCGGGGCCTGGAAATGCAGCGCCTGGCCGCTGACGGGATGGGTGAAGCCCAGCACCGCGGCGTGCAGCGCCTGGCGGGGAAAGGCGGCCAGCGCCGCCGCGGCGCCATCGGGCAGCGCCCCCTGTGCCGCGCGGCGCCGGGCAGCGCCATAGACCGGGTCGCCCACCAGCGCGTGGCCGGCATGGGTCATATGCACGCGGATCTGATGCGTGCGCCCGGTTTCCAGCCGGCATTCGACCAGCGACACCTGCGCCGGGCTGCCGAATCCCTGCACCACCTGCACCCGCGTCACCGCATGCCGCCCGCGGTCGAAGAACACCGCCTGGCGCTGGCGATCATGGCGGTGACGGTCAAGGCGCGAGGTGATCTTCAGCACGCCGCCGGGTTCGAAGCTGATGCCGCGCAGCCCGCGCAGGCGGGGATCACCCGCATCCGGCAGGCCCCAGCACAGCGCCAGATAGCGGCGATCGACATCATGGGCCTCGAACTGTGCGGCAAGGCCATGATGCGCGCGGTCGGATTTCGCCACCACCATCAGGCCCGAGGTGTCCTTGTCCAGCCGGTGCACGATGCCCGGGCGCCGCTCTCCGCCGATACCGGACAGGCTGTCGCCGCAATGGTGCAGCAGGGCATTGACCATCGTGCCGTCCGGACTGCCCGGCGCGGGATGGACGACCAGGCCCGCGGGTTTCATCAGGACGATCAGGTCGGCATCCTCGTGGCGGATGTCCAGCGCGATGGGCTGCGGGCGGGTCTGGACCGGGGCGCTGGGCGGCAGGGCGATCTCGATCACCTCGCCGGCCTCGACCGTCGCGCGCGGGTGGTCCAGCACCTGGCCGCCGCGGCGCACCGCCCCGTCGGCGATCAGCCGCGCAAGGCGTGAGCGCGACAGCCCCGCCCCCTCTGGCACATCGCGCGCCAGCGCCTTATCCAGACGGGCGGGCGGGTCATCGCCGATGATGACGCGCAGAACCGAGAGGCCGCTTTCCATGTCCGATCCCGATGCAAACCCGCCCCCACCGCCGGAAATGCGCTTTCTGAAGACGCTGGTGACGGTGCTGACGGGGGTGATGATTGCCGGGCTTCTAACCATCGTGGCGCTGCTTGTCATCCGTCTTGGCCCGGCGCCCGCCCCACCCGCGTTTCCCGTCCTGCCCGAGGGGATCGCCCTGCCCGAGGGGGAAACGATGCAGGCGCTGACCATCGCGCGCGACTGGGTGGTGGTGGTGACCGAGGCGGGCGCGGTGCTGCTGTACGACCGCGAGAGCGGGGCGTTGCGGCAACGGGTGGTGCCGGAATAGGCAAGCGGTCTGCGGGCTGACCGGCGTGGGAGGGGGCGCTGCCCCCCGTCGGCTGCGCCGCCGCCCCCCGGGATATTTTCGGACAGACGATGGGGCGGGTTTGCCTTGTGAAGGGCGCGGGGGGCGGTCAGGCGATCTTGCGCAGCAGGCGCAGCAGGGTTTGCTGTTCGCCGCGGCTGAGCGGGGCCAGGGTCATGCGCGTGATCTCGATGGCCAGCGGCAGCACGCGGTCATGGACGCGCTGGCCCTCCTCGGTCAGGCTCAGCATGTGCAGGCGGTTGTCCTCGGGGGCGGGGAATTTCTGCACGAGGCCGCGCTGGTGCAGGCGCTTGACCACGCCGTTGATGGTGGAATTGTCCATCGCCGTCTGCCGGCCCAGCGCGTTTTGCGATGTGGGGCCGGTCTCGGCCAGTTTGGCGAGCGCGGCGAATTGCTGGGCGGTCAGCCCTTCGGCCATATGGGCGGCGAAGATGCTGAGGTGTCGCTGCTGGGCCCGGCGCAGCAGAAAGCCCGCCTGCCCGTCCAGCGCATAGCGGCGCCGGGCGCGGCGGGTGGCGGGTTCTGACGCATCCTCGTCCTGCGGTGTCTCGGCCTCGCTCACGCCCCCCCCTTTCGTTGCGGTTTCAGCGCAGGCCGTCCTTGCCCTCGGCCTGATCAGCCGTCAAGCCGCCGACGCGGGGCAAGGGTCGGCCGCTGTCGGTCACGGCGACCGCCACCATGATCTCGCCCGCGCGCGGCGCATCGTTCAGCCGCACTTCCATCCCGTCGAAATGGCTGCGCACATAGGCCGCGTCCTTATGGCCCAGCGGCACGTCCAGCACCTGCCCCGGCCCGCCCATCTTTTTCGACGAGGGCACCAGCGCCGCGCCCCTTTCCACCGCCGCGCGCAAGGGAGCGCCCAGTTTCGGGTGCAGGATGGCGGCGGCGTGTTCCAGCTCGCCCCCCTCGCCCACCATCGCGGCCTTGCCGTAGCTTTCCGCCTGCGCAGGCGTGATCCCCAGCGCCGCCACGCAGCGCCGGCCCAGCAAATCGCCCATCTCGGCGCCGATCTCCATCAGCGGCGTCAGATCGGCCTCGTAGCGCCCGGCGAACGGGTTCTCGATCACCGCCACGGCCGCCGCGCGGCGGGTGGCGGGGGCAATGGGCTGGCCCATCTCGATATGGGTTTCGTCCAGAAACACCGCGATCTTGCGTATCTTTGCCTGCATGGTCTTCTCCTTACGCCGGCACGCGCGCGGCGGGCGGGGTAGAGCGAGAGCGCCCGCAGCGCATCTTGCCGTCGATCATCACCGCGCCGATGCCGGGGATATTGCCCATCGCCATCGCGCCCAGCACATCGCCCCCGTCAGACCCGCCGGGCCGGTCCATGAACACCAGATCGGCCGGGCGCCCCGGCGCCACCAGCCCCTGCGTGAGCCCCCGCTTTCGCGCGACATTGCCGCTGGCGCAGCACCAGGCCAGTTCCGACGCCAGCCCGCCCAGGCTGGCCATCAGCGTCACCATCCTCACCATCCCGTTGGGCTGCACGCCGGAACCCGCAGGCGCATCGGTGCCGATCAGGAAATCGGCCAGCCGGTCGGCCTGTTGCGCGGCCTCCAGCGCCACAAGCGCGGCCTTCTCGTTGCCGTTGTGCACGACCTCCAGCGCGCCCGAGGCCTCACGGCACAAAAGCGCGATATCCTCCAGCGGGTTCGCCGTGGGGCCGCCGTTGATATGGCTGATCACATCGGGCTGGGCCTGCAGGATGTCGGCCGCCGTGACATGGTGCGAGCCGGCGATGGAGGGGCCGCCGCAATGCATGATCGTCTCGATCCCCAGATCGCGGCACCAGGCGGTGACGCGCGCCGCATCCGGCCCCTTGGCGACCGTGCCCAGCCCGATCTCGCCGATATGGCGGATGCCGGCGGTCTTCAGCGCCTCAAAGAAGTCGCGCCCGAAATCCAGTTCGGCCACCGGCGCGCCGGCGATGACCTTGGCGCCCAGCGGGCGGAAGTTCTGGAAACAGCGCTGCGCCACCATGGCCAGCGCCTTTACCCCCTCGGCATCCTTTGGCCGGCCGGGCAGATGCACCTCGCCGGCCGAGATGAAGCTGGTGACGCCGCCGTTCACGTTCATCTCGATCCAGCCAAGCTGGTTCTGGCGCGGGGTCCAGTCGCCGAAAACCGGGTGGCAATGCCCGTCGATCAGCCCCGGCGCCACGGCGCAGCCCTGCGCGTCGATCACCTGATCGGCATCGCCCGCGTCAAACCCGGCGATCACCCCGTCCTGGATCATCAGGCTGTCGCTGTCAGCGATCGGCGCGTCCAGATCGCCGGTCAGCAGCAGGCCGATGTTGCGGATCAGGATGCGGCCCGTCGCCGGTGTGTCCTTTGCCTCGACAGCCATGATGCCCCCTTCTTTCTTGTTTGCGTGGAAACGGTATCAGCCCTGCGCCCGCGACCGCAAGCCCCGCCAGCCCGCCGCCAGCAGCGGCGACAGGATCACCGCCAGCGACAACAGGATCAGAGTCAGCGAGATGGGGCGTTCGATGAACACCTCCCACCGGCCGCCGGACAGGATCAGCGTGCGGCGCAGGTTTTCCTCCATGATCGGGCCCAGGATCAGGCCAAAGACCAAGGGCGCGGGCGGCAGGCGCAGGACCATCATCACATAGCCCACCACGCCGAAGATCAACATGATGTAGACATCGACAATGCTGTTGCGGATGGCATAGGCGCCGACCACGCATAAGAGCGCGATGATGGTGAACAACAGCGGCCGCGGCACGCGCAGGATGGCGGTGAAGGCGCGCATGAAAGCGAAGCCGACCAGCAGCGTCAGCACGATGGCGAAGAAGACCGCGACATAGATGCCCGCGACGAAACCGGGGTTGTTGGCAAAGAGCATCGGGCCGGGCCGCAGCCCGTGGATCAAAAGCGCCCCCATCAGCACCGCGGTGATCGGGTCGCCCGGGATGCCCAGCGTCATCATCGGCACGAAGGACCCGCCGACCGAGGCGCTGTTGGCAGATTCCGGCGCGGCGATGCCCACTGGCTCGCCCTTGCCGAAGGCTTCGGGCCGGCGCGAGAGGCGCTTTTCCTGCGCATAGGTCACGGCCACGGCGATGGCCGATCCGGCGGCGGGGATGGCGCCAATGAACGTGCCGATCACGCCGCCGCGCGCCACCGGCGCCCAGAGGCGGGCCAGCGCGCGGGCGGGCATCAGCAGGCTGCCGATGGGCGGAATGCGCGGGATGCCCTGCGGGCCGGCGGCCATGTTGCGCAGGACCTCGGCCAGGCCGAAGATGCCGACGGTGACGGGCACCAGCTCGATCCCGCCCTGCAGCGCGCGGGTGTTGAAATCGAACCGGCCTATGTCGGTCAGCCGGTCGAAACCCACCATGCCCAGCGCCACGCCCACGGCACCGACCAGGATGCCCCTGAACACCGACCCGCCCGAGGCGAAGGACAACAGCACCAGGCCGAAGACCGTGGCCATGGCGAATTCCGGGCTGCGAAAGCTCATGGCGGCGCCGGCCACCAGCGGCGCCAGCGTGACCAGCAGCGCCAGGCCGATCAGCCCGCCGATGGTGGAGGCGATCAGCGCCAGCGACAGCGCGTGCCCGGCCCGGCCCGCTTGCGCCATCGGATAGCCGTCGAACTGGGTGACGATGGCGCCGGGCGTGCCGGGAATGTTGATCAGGATGGCCGAGATCGACCCGCCATAGACGCTGGCCACGAAGACCGCGATCAGGAACAGCATGGCCTGCGCGGGCTCCATGCCGAAGCTGACGGGCAGAAGGATCGCCAGCGCCATGGTGGAACTGACGCCCGGCAGCGCGCCCAGCACGATGCCGATGGCCACGCCCAGCACCGCCAGCCCCCACATCTGCGGCATGGCCAGGTAATCAAGCAGGGTCTGCAGGAACAGCTCGGCGATCATGCGCGCGTCATCCGGGCAGCGGCACGCCAAGCACGCCGGCGAACAGGAAATGCAGCCCGAAGGCGATGGCGGCGGCAATGGGCAGGCGCAGCGCCCAGGCGGTCAGCGCCTGCCCGCCCGGCGCCATCAGCCACAGCCATAGCAGGCAGAAACCGATGGCCGGCAGGCGAAAGCCGGTCACCGGGATCAGCCAGATCAGCGCCAGCAGCGTCAGCGCGAACCCGGCGGGCGCGGCGTGGCTGGCCAACGGCGGCAGGCCCGACGATGCCCCCGCCTGACGCCAGCGCCACAGGCCCGACAGCAGCAGCCACAGCCCGCCCAGCGTGACCAGCCACAGAATGATTAGCGGCAACAGCGCCGGGCCGGGGTCTGTCCCGGCAAATAGGCTGCGGCGCAAGGGCGCGTTGCCCAGATGGCTGGCCCAACCCAGCACCGCCCAGGCCAGAAAGAACACGCCCGCCAGCGCATCGACCGGCCCCGGCACCGACGGATCGGCGCGGGACTGGTCGCTGGTGGCGGCGGGCGTGGTCTGTTGCGGCACGTTCAGCGCCCGTTCAGCGCGCGCGCACGGTGACGAGATCGGCGTCTTCCATGATCGGATAGACCAGATCATCCATCGCCGCCATCAGCGCCGCCGCATCATCGGCGCCGCCCGGCTGCAGCATCAGCCCCATGCCGCGCGCGCGTTCCTGAAACGCCTCGCTGGCCATGGCCGCCATCAGCGCCGCCTCCAGCGCGTCCCGCCGGTCTTGCGGGATGCCGGCCGGGCCGTAGACCATCACATAGTCGGTGACCACATAGCCGTGCCCCAACTCGGTAAAGGTCGGCACTTCGGGCACGCGGAAATGGCGGTCCTCGGCCGCGACGCCCAGGATGCGCACCTCGCCCGCGTCATGCAGATCGGCCAGCATCGGCACCGGCAGCGTGGTTGCCATCACCTCGCCAGAGACCAACGCCGCGACGGTCGGCGCATAGCCCTGATAGGGCACCTTGGTCAGCTGGATATCGAAATAGTTCTCGATGAAGGCGGCGTTGAGAAAGGAAAAACCGCCCGGCGAATCGTTGCCGTTGATGATGCCGCCGGGATTGGCGCGGGCGAATTCCAGAAAGCCCGCGAAATCCTCGATCCCGGTGTCGGCGCGCACGGCCAGCGCGGCGGGTTCGATGTTGATGACCGCCAGCGGTTCCAGCCGGTCCAGCGCGGTGGCGTTCTCGTTCATGTAGCTTTGCGCCGTGGCATGCAGACCCAGAACGCCCAGCGTGTAGCCGTCGGCCGCGGCTTCCTCGACCTGGCGCACGCCGGTCGCCCCGGCCGCACCGGGCACATTTGTGACCACGACCGACGTGGGCAGTTCCTGTTCCAGAAATTCGGTCAGCAGCCGCGTAACCGTGTCATGACCACCACCCGCGGGCCAGGCCACGACCATGGTGATCGGCCGCTCTGGAAAAGCCTGCGCCGGTGCAGAAAGCGATCCCACCCCCAGCGCACAGGCCGCAGCGGCGAGATATCCGGTAAACTGACGTCGTTGCATGATGGACCCCCTAAGTTGGTTGAAAAGCCGTCTGGTTTGTTGGTGTGCGTATGAATGAAGGTGACGTTAAGCGACCCTACCTGTCAACTGCCCTGATCGGCTCGCTCGCGTCACCGCAGCAGCGCCAGGCTTAGCCACGGCACCAGCGCCAGCACCACCAGCGCCAGACAGGCCACGGCAAAGAAGGGCAGCGTCACCCAGAAGACCTGCACCGCATTCACACGGCTGACCGAGGCGGCGACATAAAGACCGATCCCCACCGGCGGCGACAGCAGGCCCAGGATCAGGTTGATCGACACGACGACGCCGAAATGCAGCGGGTGGATGCCGTAGACCTCGGTGGCGATGGGCAGCAGGATCGGCACCACCATGATCAGTCCCGGAATACCGTCGATCACCGTGCCGACGATCAGAAGCACCACCAGAACCAGCAGCATGAACGCCACGGGCGTGGTGGCGACAGACTGGATCCAGACAGCCGCCGTCTGCGGCACCTGGCCGAAGATCAGCACCCAGGAAAACACCCCGGCGGCGGCGACCAGAAACAGCACCAGCGCCGAATTCAGCCCGGTGCGCAGCAGGATCATGGGGAAGTCGCTGAATTTCAGCGAACGCGTATAGACCAGACCGATCAGCGTGGCGACAACGGCGCCGATGGCCGCCGCCTCGGTCGGCGAGCCGAAACCGCCCAGGATGGTGCCGATGATCACCACGGGGATCAGCAGCATGGGCAGCGCATCGCGCAGCGCGCGGAACCGGTCCGTCCAGGACAGCCGTTCCCCGCGCGGCATGGTGTGGCGCCAGCCCAGAAACGCCACCGTCAGGATGAAAAGGCCGGTCAGCATCAACCCCGGCAGGATGCCCGCGATCAGCATGTCGCGCACGGCGACCTGTGCCAGCACGGCATAGACCACAAAGACGATGGATGGCGGGATGATCGGCCCCAGCAGCCCGCCATAGGCGGTCAGCCCCGCGGCAAAGGCACGCTCATACCCCGCGCGCTGCATCTCCGGCACCATGACCTGGCTCATCATGGCGATCTGCGCGGTGGCCGAACCCAGGATCGAGGCGACCATCATGTTGGCCAGCAGGTTGATATAGGCCAGCCCCCCCCGCAACGCACCGACAAAGGCCGCGGCCAGCCGCACCAGCCTCTGGGTGATGCCGGCGCCGTTCATCAATTCGCCGATCAGGATGAACAGCGGAATCGCCAGCAGGCCTGAATTGTCCAGCGAGGTGAAGAGCTTCAGCGCAAAGCTGTCCAGCAGGACCAGGTTGTTGGTGTCCCAGATGAACACCAGGGCAGCCATGCACAGGATCAGCCCGATGGGCAGGCCGATCACCAGCAGAAGAAGGAAGGCAGGCAGTGTCATGGTTCAGCCCTCGCCCGGCTGGAGTTCCTGCGCCAGCGGGCGCGGGTCGATCAGGCCCAGGTCCTCGGCCAGGTTGGTCAGGGCATGAACGGTTATGGTCAGCGCAAACCAGGGCATGATCAGATAGAACCAGATGAAACGCCATTGCAGGATCGGCGTGACATCCGTGTAGACGAAGTTGAACGTCGTCATCTCGAAAGTGCCGATATCGAAACCCGCGGCCCACAGGCCCATGGGGTCCAGCCAGCGGATGCACAGCCAGATCAGGATCACGCCAAAGGCGCTGGCCACCATCGACACCACGATGCGCAGCAGGCACACCACCGGGCCGCGCAACATTTCCTGCACGATCTTTACCGCCGGGTCGATGCGCGCGCGCAGCATCAGGCTGGCACCGGGAAAGGCGGCCAGGATCATCGACAGTTTCGCCAGTTCGTCTGCCCAGGCCAGCGTGATGCGGAACATCCGGAAGCCAACATTGATCAGCACGAAAAAGGCGATGGCCGCGATCAGCACCATCAGCAAAACCCGGTCGATGCGGATCATCCCGTCGGAAAGGGCACGCAGCAGGCGTACAGGCGGCATCAGGCAACCCTTGCAGGTTAGGAGGCAGACATGCTGACAGCGCGGCGGGTACGTTGCAAGCCGCCGCGCTGCCGGTCAATGGCGGTGGATCAGAAGGTTTCCACCAATTCGCGCAGACGCGCCACGAAGGGGGTCTGTTCGCCCCATTCGGCATCCCAGCGTTCGACGATATCGCCGAAGAACTCGGGGCCCACGCCTTCGGTGATCTGGATGCCCGGCGCCTCGCGCAGCGTGGCCAGCTTGTCGGCTTCCTCGTCCACGAAGCGGTCGATGGTGCGGTCGCAATGCATCTGCATCGACTCTTCGATCAGCGTGCGGTCTTCCTCGCTCAACCCTGCCCAGACGCGGCCGGATACCAGCGCCACCATGCCGAACATGTGGTGGTTGGTTTCCAGCAGATGCGGCGCGTGCTCGTAGTAGCGGAAGTTGATGATCGATTCGTAATCCATGTCCAGACCGTCGATCTGGGCATTGGCCAGCGCATCATAGATGGCAGGCAGGGCCATCGGCGCAGGCGCGGCGCCGAACATCTCGAAGAAGCGGCTGATCGCCGGCGCCGGCGTGATGCGGATACGCTGGCCGTTCAGGTCGGCGGCCGAATCGATGGGGCTGCGCATGACCATCTGGCGCATTCCGATCATCGCATAGCACAGGCCCACGGTGCCGGTGGCACGCGGCAGCGAGTCCAGGATCTCGCGCGCGACGTCAGAGCGGAAGACACGGGCCGCATCCTCGATGTTGTCCACCAGGAAGGGGGCATGCAGCGCCGCCATGTCCGGCACACGGAAGGTCAGTTCGGCCGTGGTCAGCCAGGCCATGTCCAGCGCGCCGGTCTGCAGCTGCTGCAGCATCGTCGCCTCGTTGCCCAGTTGGCCAGAGGGGTAGACCGACAGGCTGAACCGCCCGTCGCTGCGTTCGGCCAGCGTCTCGTTCAGCGCCGCAACTTCCTGATTCCACACATGCACCGGAGGCGTGATCAGCCCGATGCGAAACTCGCGGTCCTGCGCCATGGCAGGCAGGGCGAAACCGATACCGGCCGCGATGGCCACTGCTGTCTTCCACGTCATTGGTCGTTCTCCTTGTTGAACCCTTGGTTTTCCTGCCCGGGGTTGCGCCCCCGGATCGATGCGCCGGTGCGGGAACGCCCCGCGCCGGCCTGTTCTCAGCGAAGGCCGTCCTTGCCCTCGATATCCTCGGCCCGCAGCCCGCCCACCCGGGCATGGATGCGCGCGCCGGTGGTCATGACCAGGACCAGCGCCAGCTCATCCGCACGCGGGGCGTCGTTCAGGCCCACCTCAATGGCGTCGAAATGGCTGCGCACATAGCTGGCGTTGACATGGGTCACGGGCACGTCAAGCCGCGTGCCCGGCCCGCCGACTTTTTTCGTAGAGGGCACGATGGCCATGGCGTCACCCAGCACCTCGCGCATCGCCCAGCCGCCCGGCACATGCCACAGCGCGCCATGCTCCAGCTCTCCCGCGGCACCGACGATGGCGCCCTTGCCATAGCCCTGCACCGCCTTCGGATCACCGCCCAGCGCCGAAACCAGGCGCCGGGCCATCGCCTCGCCCAGCGGTTTCAGCGTTTCCATGAAGCCTTCGATTTCAGGCTCATAGCGCCCGGCAAAAGGGTTGGTGATGACCGAAATCATCGCCGCGCGGTGCAGCGGCGTGGCGGCAACCGGGCCGCCTTCGTGAAAGATCTCCTCGGTCAGCAGGGCCTGTTTGCGGATGATCAGGTCAGACATGAAGCAGGCTTTCTTTTCTATGGGTAACGGAATTCTGGGCAGGATCGACGGCCGGCGCAAGCGGCATCTCGCCGACCAGCCGCGCGGTGCCCTGCAGCACGATCAGCGCGCCGCCGATCAGCCCGCGGGCCTGCATCCTGCGGGCCGCATCCTCGCCCCGGTCCAGCGCACGGTCGATGCGCACGGGGTCCAGCGGCGGTACATGGGTGGTGACCAGCCGCGCGCCCAGATCGCTGTCGGGCGACAGGCTGTCGGCGGGGTCGCGGATGATGGCGGGGTCGCCGGGCAGGTCGGTGGCATTGGCGATCAGCGTGGCGGCGACATCAGCCTGCGGCGCGCTGCGCGCGATGACGGTCACGCTGTCGGCAATGCCCAGCGAATGGCTGCGCCCCCGCGCGCCAGAGGTGGCAACGCCGCGAAAGGGGCTGCGCGGCGCGATCCGCAGCACGCCGGGAGAGGAAGGGTCCTGAGGGTTCACGACAACGGCAAGCCGATAGGGCGCCGGCGCATCGGCACGGGCGGGATCAATAGATGCCGGGGCAGCCATGTCATCGCCCGCGACGTCATCGCCCGCGAAGAACAGCGCGATATCCCCGCCATTGTTCACGAAAGCCCGAACGACGCCTGGCACGGCGTCCATGGCCTGCAACACCGCCTCTGCCCCGGCGCCGGCCACGGCGGCCATCGGCGTCACGAACCCCGGCAGATGCGCCCGCGCCGCCGCCGCCATGCGCCGGGCGACCGCACCGCGCAACAGGCAGTCCCGGGCCGCCACCGGCTGGCGCAGCAGGGGCAGTTCGGCCACCAGTTCCGCCAGCAGGGTCTGAAACCGCGCCACCGCCGCGCGGTGTGCGGCCTCTGCGCCTGGCCCCTCGGCCCGCAGGATCATGTCGATGGGCCCATGCTGCAGATGCAGTCGGCCATCGGGCAGGACGCGATGGGCCGCGCCGTTCATTCCCGGTTCCAGCCGAAACGATGCGGCTGCACCGGCCATTGCGCGGCGCTGGTGCCGTGACGGCGCTTGCGTTCGCCCCCTGCCCCGGCCTCGTTGGCCTGCGGCCCCATCACCTCGTCCAGCCGCTTCACATGGCCCATATGCCCGCCCAGCCCTTCGTAATCCGTAAGCCGCATGGTGAATTCTATGGGGGCGACCAGCGCGGGTGTGGGCACGTAACCAAAGGAATTTTCCGGCATCGCCAGAACATCGACCATGAAGGTGATCCCCCCGCCCGGCCAGATATAGACTTCGGCGCCGCCAGAGGTGACATGCGTGAGCGTATCGCGCACCGAGCGCGTCAGCTTCACCGGGTTTTCGGTCACGCCCGCGCGCAAGCTGCCCCCCGCGCCGCCGATGAACACCACCGAGCAAAGCGCCGGTTCGCAGTTTTCCTGCACCCGCGCGACCGAGGCCGCAACGGGTTCGGGCATCGGGGTTTCCACCGGCTGCAGGTCATCATCCAGCACGAAATAGGCCGAATGGTCGCCAGTGGTGGAGACCATGAGCATCTTCAGCCCCGGCTGCGCCACCTTTGGGTCGAACCGGTCAATGATCGACAGGGGATCGGTGATATTGGTGCCACCCCAGCCCTGCCCCGGTTCGGCCACGCGGAAATAGCGCCCGGGCGTGGATTTGTGGCCCTTGATGCGGATGCCGGTGGGCGGCACGTCCAGCAGCTTGCCCGCCTGATGTTCGGACAGAACGCCGGTGATATGGTCATCGACCACCACCACCTCGTCGACATGGCGGAACCACTGTTTGGCGAACATGCCGATGGCGGCAGAGCCGCAGCCCACGCGCATGCGTTCCTCGCGCGCGCCGTCGATGATCGGCGCCTTGCCGGCCTCGACCACGATCGACACGCCGTCATCGATGCTCAGTTCCACCGGCTGGCGGTTGCACAGCGCCAGCAACGCCTCGCAGGTCGCCCGCCCCTCTTTCTTTGACCCGCCGGTCAGGTGGTGCACGCCGCCAAGCGACATCATCTGGCTGCCGTATTCACCGGTGGTGACATGGCCCACTGCCTCGCCCTTGTAGCGCACGGTGGCGGTCTCATGGCCCAGATGGCGGTCGGTGTCGATCTTCAGCTTGACGCCGCAATAGGAATAGATGCCCTCGGTGACCACGGTCACCATATCCACCCCGTCCATCTCGCTGGAGACGATGAAGGGCGCGGGTTTGTAGTCCGGATAGGTGGTCCCGGCGCCGACGGCGGTGACGAAACGCGCGGGCGTCTGCACCAGATCGCCGTCCCATTCCCGGCCATCATCCAGAAAACTGACGACCTCGCCGCCGGCCTGCACCGTGCGGTCCAGGATCACCAGCGGGTCGACGCGGGTCAGCACGCCCTCGACATTGGCGTAGCGGTCGCAGGCGCCGGAACGGCCCTCGGCGATGTAGCACAGCACCGGGCAGGCGTCGCAGCGGATTTTCGCGGGCTTTTCGCGGCGCGGGCGGTCTACGACGGGCGGCGGGGCAGAGATGTCGTTCATGCGCGTTCCTCCTTTGCAGCCCTGATCGCGCGCAGCACCTTGTCGGGCGTCGCGGGCAGATCGCGCACAACCGCGCCGGTAGCATCGCGCAGCGCGTTCAGGATGGCGGGCGCGGTGGGGATGAGCACCTGCTCGCCGATTCCCTTGGCACCGAACGGCCCATGCGCGTCCGGATCCTCGATCAGGATGGAGGTCACACGCGGCACATCGCCAAAGGTGGGGATGAGGTAGTCATGCAGGTTCTCGGTCCGGCCGGGGATGTATTCCTCCATCAGTGCCAGCCCCAATCCCTGGGCCGAGCCGCCCTCGATCTGCCCTTCCAGCAGCGTGGGGTTGATGGCACGGCCCACGTCATGGGCGCAAACCAGGTCCAGCACCTTGATGGTACCGAGGTCGGTGTCCACCTCGATCTCGGCCAGATGCGCGCCCCAGCCATAGGCGGCATAGGGTTCGCCCTGCCCGTTTTCGTCCAGCGGGCTGGTCGGCGGGTCATAGGTTTCCTCGGCCATCAGCACATAGCCCAGCGCGTTCTCCTGCCCGGCCAGCGAGGCCAGATCGAAACTGGCGGTGCCGGCGCTGATCACGCTGCCGGCAAGCCGCAGTTCGGCATCCGCGCCCGCGTTCAGATAGCGCAGCAGTTGCGCGCGCAGCGCCGCGCCCGCGCGCATGGAGGCCCCGCCCGAAACGAATGTCTGGCGGCTGGCCGAGGTCTTGCCGGCATCCGGCGTCAGGTCGGTATCGGCGCCGACAAGGGTAAAGGCGGAAACCGGCAGGCCCAGCGCCTGTGCGCAGATCTGGGCGATGACGGTGTTCGACCCCTGCCCGATATCCACCGCGCCCTGATGCAGCACCAGCGTGCCGTCCGCGCGCAGGCCCACCCGGATGGTGGAAGGGTTCGGCAATGAGGTATTGCCGCAGCCATACCACATGCCCGCCACGCCGACCCCACGCCGCAGGTGGCTGCCCTTGGCCGCGTGATTGGCGTTGAAACCGGCCACCGCCGCACGGCGGTCCTGCCAATGCGGTTGCAGGGCCTCCAGACAGGCGCGAATGCCCACACCCTGCGCAAAGGCCTGGCCGGTGACCGTGGGCTGGCCCACGCCCAGCGCGTTCAGGATGCGGAAATCCAGCCGGTCCAGCCCCAGCGCGTCGGCCAGTTCATCGAACAGACATTCCTGCGCCACCGCCGATTGCGGCACGCCAAAGCCACGGAACGCACCAGAGGGCGGGCAATGGCTGTGCACGGCGGCCGATTTCGCCTCATACGCCGGCAGGAAATACGGGCCAGAGGCATGGACCGGCACGCGGTTGGCCACGGTCGGCCCCCAGCTGGCATAGGCGCCGGTGTTGAAATGCCCCTCGAAATCCATAGCCGCAAGCCGCCCTTCGGCATCGGCGCCGATGCGCGCGGTGATGGCCGAAGGGTGGCGCTTGGTGCTGCCCATCATCGATTCGCTGCGGCTAAAGACCATCCCGCAGGGCTGCCCCGTCACCCAGGCGGCCAGCGCCAGATAGGGCTGGAACGTCAGGTCCAGCTTGGAACCGAACCCACCCCCGGCGGAAGACGGCATGATGCGGATCGCGTCAGCCGGCAGCCCCATGATCAGCGCCAGGTCATCGCGGTCCATATGCGGAGCCTGGGTGCAGCCCCAGATTTCCACACGGTCACCCACACGGGCGGCGAAACCGGCCTCCGGCTCGATATAGGCGTGCTCAATGAAGCCGGTGGAAAACTGCCCCTCCACCACCGCCGCCGCGGCTTTCAGCGCCTCTTGCGGCTGACCCTTGCGCACATAGCCGCGCACCAGGATGTTGCCATCGCGCCCATCGTGCAGTTGCGGGGCATCGGGCGCCAGCGCGGCCTGCGTGGTCAGCACGGCGGGGCGTTCGTCCCAGGTGACGGGGAAATCGGCCAGATCCAGCGCCTCGATCACGGCGCGCGGGCCGACGATGGCGGCGACAGCCTCGCCCCGGAACCGCGCCACGCTTTCGGCAAAGACCGGCTGATCGGCCAGCGGCGGGATCACGCCATGCAGGTTGCGGCCCGGAATGTCGGCGGCCGTCAGCACGGCCTTTACCCCGGGATGCGCGGCCTGCCACGCGGCCAGATCACCAAAGCTGAAGCCCGCATGATGATAGGGGCTGCGCAGCAGCCGCACCGCCAGCGTGCCCGCGGGCCAGCCATCGGCGCCGAAACGGTCGGTGCCCAGCACCTTCGGCACGCCGTCGATGCGCTCAACCCGCACCCCCACCGCGCCATCCGGCCCGGCGCGGTCTTCGGCGGCTACATCCAGCACGGCCGAGACGATCTTTGCATAGCCCGTGCAGCGGCACAGAACACCCGAAAGCGCATCCTCGACCTGCGCGCGGTCAGGCGCGTCTTGCTGTCTCAGCAACGCCTCGGCCGCCATCAGCATGCCCGGCGTGCAGATGCCGCATTGCGCCGCGCCGTGACGCAGAAAGGCCCGCTGCAACCGCCCCGGCACATCGCCCTGCGCCAGCCCCTCGACGGTTTCGACCGCCCGCCCCTCGGCGCGCAGCGCAGGCATCAGACAGGCGCAGACGGCTTCGCCATCGACCAACACGGTGCAGGCGCCGCAATCGCCCGCGTCGCAGCCGACCTTCACGCCCTCGCAGCCGAACGCCCCGCGCAACGCATCGCTCAGCCGGGCCGAGGGCGCCACGACGCCCTGCCGCGCCGCGCCGTTCAGCGTAAGCGAGAGGGCGATGCCTCCGGCTTCCAGCGGTTTCGACGCCAGTTCATTCATCGCTCAATCCTCCATCGCCGCAGCCAGCGCGCGGCGGATCAGAACCGGCACGGCATCGGCGCGATAATCCGCCCCCGCCCGCACATCGTCGATCGGCGCCAAACCCTCGATCAGATCGCCGCGCACCAGATCGGCCAGATCACCCGCTCGCGCGCCCGTCAGCGCAGCCTCCAGCGCCGGCAGCCGCCGCGCCACCGGCGAACAGGCCCCCACGGCAACGGCTGCATCGGTGATCGCCCCGGTGTCATCCGTCAGCACATGCGCGGCGACCATCACGATGGAGATGACCAGATATTTCCGCGCGCCCAGTTTGCGAAAGGCCGACCGGCCCGGAGCCGGGGGCAGATGCAGCGCGGTGACCAATTCACCCGGCGCCAGCGCGACTTGGCGTACACCGGTGACAAAATCCGCCAAAGCCACCTGACGCATGCCCTGCGCGCCCGCGATGCGAACCTGCGCATCCAGCGCCATCAGCGCCACCGTGCCATCCGCGGCGGGCGAGGCGTTGACCACATTCCCCGCCACAGTCGCGGCGTTCTGAATCTGGACCGATCCCACCTCTCGCCCCGCCTGTTGCAGCGCGGCATAACCGGCAGGCAGGGCCGCGCGCTGAAGGTCGCGCCAAGTCGCCAGCGCGCCGATTGTCAGGCCACCATCGTCAAACGTGATATCCGTGAGCCCCGCAATGCCGGTGATGTCCAGCAGCCGCGCCCGCACCGCAGCCTGACCCAAAGCCGGATAGACATCCGTACCGCCGGCGATGATGCGCATGTCCGGCTCTTTGCCCAGAACCTGCAGCGCCTCTTCCAGCGATCGAGGCCGACGATAACTGACCAAGGCACGCCCTCCGTCACTTGCCCATGGCATCCCGGCGCACAGCGATGCCCGCCGGGGCAGCAGAGGCACGCACCGCCCCACCACAGGAGGAGTGTTGCAGAGCCCCCGCCGCCAGACAAGATTTTTTTCGCTTCCACACCAACATTTCTTTTTCTCGGTCAAAGACGCCAAAAATCTCGGCATTTTCGGAAATTTAGCCACCACAATCAGTAAAGCACTTGATTTCTTAGCGAGCTTGGCGAGGCGTTACGAGCGCTGAACGAGAAAAATTTGTTTGTATGCATACAAGATAAGAGGCGCTTGCGATCGCCCTTCAGGGCAAGGGGAGAGCCGTTCGACGGGCTGGCGGGCGCGCGGGGGAAAATTTCTTGCGGCCTGCTAACCAATCGTTAACATAGGCGGAAACTTGCCGAGCGCGTTTACGGCACCCCGTCTGATACGTGCTCCCTCGTCGCTGCCCGGTCCGGGTGGCATCACGACATGCCGGATGACCGGAGCCGACGTAGCGATGGCAGACAGGAAAAGCCCGAGAACCCGATGCCGCCACTGGTCGCCGACAAGGCAAAAAGGCCGGCTTTACGCAGCGGGCACCAACACCGTGAGCACTAAAGTCGCGGCGCGCCGCGCAGGAACCCGAACTAAGCTGCAAAAGGAGAGTGGGTCATGAGAATTCTTGCTGCCATCATCATCGCGATGGGGCTGTTTGCTGCCGATTATGCCGAGGCGCAGACCTATCGGGGCGGGTGGGTGTTCACCCCTGGCGGACAAGGGCGCGCCGAACGGTTGTGGCTGGGCGATGGCAACCGCTACGGGCTGCACCTGAGCGGCACCAGCCGTTTCTGTGGTCAGCCCGGTGCCTCCTATTCGCGGATGCGTCAGGTGCTGCGCGGCACGCGGGGCTTTGACCCGGATTACATCACCTGGTGGATCGCCAATACTTGCCGCGATGGCTATGTCCGTGTCTGTCTGCGCAACCAGCGCGGCGCGCAAGCCTGTTCGACCTATGCCAACCGGGGCTGGGGCGGACGACCCTGAGGTCCTGGACAGCGCGCCGCCCTGGCGGCGCGCCACAGGCAGGGCCGGCCAGGGGTGGCCCAAGGGTGGCACGGTAGCGCAGGAAGGTACCGCTGGGCCGCACCTGCCCCCTTGCGCCCCCCTGCGCGGTAGGCTATCCGGCACGCCGGAAGGGCGATTAGCTCAGTGGTAGAGCGCTTCGTTCACATCGAAGATGTCGGGGGTTCAAATCCCTCATCGCCCACCATTCCCTTGCACAAGGCACCAAACGCCATGCGCCCGCCCTCACGGGCAGGGCTCAAGAGCGCCTGAATACCCCGCATGACCCGTGACGGAGCAGACCGGGTGCGGCAGCCGGAAGCCGCTATCCGCACAGCCTGCGCAGCACGCGCTCGAACAGTGCCACGCCGGGGGCGATCAGCGCATCGGGAAAATCGTAATCGGGGTTGTGCAGCATCGGATGCGCCTCGCCCGCGCCCAGAAACACCATCGCCGACTTCGACACCCGGCCGAACAGGCCGAAATCCTCGGACGCGCGCATCGGCAAGGTACCGGGGTCATGCGGGATGCCCACCGCGTCCAGCGCCGCGGCCAGATGGGCCACCGCCTGCGCGTCGTTCACGCTGGACGCAAAGACCTCTTCCTCATGCAGACGCAGGGACAGGCCCGCCGCCTGCGCCTCGGCTTGGGCAAGGGCGCGGGCGCGGGTCAGCATGGCGTCGCGCCCGGCGTCGTCATAGGCGCGCAGGGACACGATGACCTCGCCCTCGCCCGGGGCGATGCCCAGCGCGCGCACGCCGACGCGCGCATGACACAGCGTCGCCAGGCGAAACCCCGGCCCGATGGGCGCGGTGCCGTCGCCCGGCAGGGGCGGGCCGCCCAGCGCCTCCAGCGCCGGGATCAGCCGCGCCACGGCATGTGCGGGCGAGGTTCCCGCCTCTGGCGCAGAGGCATGCGATGTCTTGCCATCCAGCCGCATCACCAGCCCGGCCGAGGCGCAGGCCACCGTCCCCGCCGCCAGCCAGGCCCGCCCCTGCGCAAGCCCAGGCATGTTGTGCAGCGCAAAGGCCCAGTCGCAGGCAAGCGCCATGAAGCGCGGGTCATCCAGCAGCGCCTGCGCGCCCGCGCCGGTTTCCTCGGCCGGCTGGAACATCAGCACCACGCGGCCCGTGGCCGGCCCCTGCCGCGCAAGCAGCCGCGCCAGCCCCAAAACGATGGTCATATGCCCGTCATGGCCGCACATATGCCCCCGGCCCGGATGCTGCGAAACCCAGGGCGGGTTGCCGGTCTCGGTGATCGGCAACCCGTCCAGCTCGCAGCGAATCATCACCGAGGGGCCGGGCCGGCCGCTGTCGAAAACCGCCGCCACGCCGGTGCCGCCCAGCCCCGTTTCAACCCGCGCGCCGGTGCCGGCCAGTTCGGCGGCCACGCGCGCGGCCGTGGCATGTTCTGCGCCCGACAGTTCCGGCATGCGGTGCAGGTCCCGGCGCAGATCGGTCAGCGCGGCCAGTTCGCCGACATCCAGCATCAGGCCGCCGCCGTCGCGGTGTCCAGCGGCATGCGCTGTTCGACGATGCCCGCCCACCAACTGCACCCGGCAGGAATGGCGTTGTCGTCGAAATCATAGGCCGGGTGATGCACCATCGCCGTGTCGCCATTGCCGACCAGGATATAGGCGCCCGGCCGTTCCTCCAGCATGTAGGCGAAATCCTCGCCCCCCATGACCAGCGGCGCGGGAAGGCAGGCGCCGGCGACACTGCGCGCGACCTCGGCCGCGAAATCCGTCTGTTCGGGGCTGTTGACCATAACCGGATAGCCGCGCCGGAAATCCAGCCGCGCGGTGGCACCCAGCGCGGCCACCAGCCCCGGCACCATGGCCTGCATCCGTTCCTCGGCCAGGGCGCGCGTTTCGGCGTCCAGGCTGCGCACGGTGCCGCGCAGTTCCACTGATTGCGGGATCACGTTCCAGGCGGTCGATGAGGTGGTAAAGGACGTCACCGACACCACAAGCTGCTTCACCGGGTCGGCATTGCGGCTGGCGATGGTCTGCAGCGCCGTGACCAGATGCGCGGCGGCCACGGTGGGATCGACCGCGTCATGGGGTTTTGCAGCATGGCCGCCCTTGCCCTCGATCCGGATGGTGAATTCGTCGGTGGCCGCAAAGAACGCGCCTTCGCGGATGGCGAACTGGCCCAGCGGCAGGCCGGGCATGTTGTGCATGCCGTACACCTCCTGAATGCCCCAGCGGTCCATCAGCCCGTCGTCGCACATCACCTTGCCGCCGCCACCGCCCTCTTCGGCGGGTTGGAAGATGACCACCACGGTGCCGTCGAAATGGCGGGTCTCGGCCAGATATTTCGCCGCGCCCAGCAGCATGGCGGTGTGCCCGTCATGGCCGCAGGCATGCATCTTGCCCGGCACCTTGGAGGCATGCTCGGCCCCCGTCGTCTCGGCAATCGGCAGGGCGTCCATGTCGGCGCGCAGCCCGATGACCTTGCCCGAACCCTGCGCCCGACCCCGAATCACGGCCACAACGCCGGTACGGCCCACGCCCTCGACAACCTCGTCACAGCCGAAATCGCGCAGGCGCTGCGCGACCAGGCCGGCGGTGCGATGCACCTCGAACAGCAATTCGGGGTTTTCGTGGAAATCGCGCCGCCAGGCGGTGATCTCGGGCAGCATTTCGGCAAATCGGTTGCGGATCGGCATGGCGCGGGCTCCTGTATCGGGCGGTCCGGATGGATGGGCAAGCTTCGCCGCTGACGCCGCGGCTTGCAAGGGGGGCGAGGGGGCGCGACGTTTCAGGGGCTCAATCCGGCAGGGTGAAGACCTGACCGGGATAGATCAGATCCGGGTTGCGGATCTGGTCCCTGTTGGCTCGGAAAATCTGAACCCAGCGCACGCCGTCACCGTAAAGATCATCCGAAATGCGCCACAGCGACTGGCCGGGCTGCACCGTCACCAGCGTCACACCGGGCCGGGCGGTCGGCTCTGTGGCCTGCGGGGCGGTGGCCTGTGGAGCGGTTTCGCGTTCAAGAGGTCCGGGCGCGGACCTCTCGGCAAGGATGCCAGGCTGCGGCTCGGGTCGCGTTTCGGGGGTGGTCGCCTCCGGCCGGTCGGCAGCGATCACACCATCCCCCCCTGCCCCGGCCCCGGACCCAGCCACCGGCGCCGGGTCGGCAGCGCCCTCCTCGCCCTCAGCCTGCGCTTCTGTGCGCGGCGAACCGGCCTCGGCCCGCGCCTCGGCAACACGTTCGGGCGTCTCTCGCTGGAACGGGGTTTCAAAGCGAGAGACCACCCGCCCCTGCGCGCCCAGCTGATCCACCCGCAGCGTGTAGACCCCTGGGTCGATCTGCGGCAGGTCCAGCTGCCAGTCGCCACCCCGCGCCTGGGCCAGCGCGATGGGTTCGTTGTTCAGGTATAGCCGCAAGACGCCATCGGGATCATCGCGCGCCGCGCGGCCCGATATCTGCACATCGCCGAAATCGGTATAGCCGATCATGTCGATGACCACATTGTCGGCCACCTGCGGCGCGCGATCGAGCAACGCCACATCGCCGCCTTCGCGCAACATGAAGGCCAGCGGCAGGTCGCCGCCCGGCGCGGGGCCGGCATCGCCCGCAACCGGCGCATCATGGGGTGCGTCCTGGGGTGCGGGACTGTCCGGCGCAGGCGTCGCGGTGGAAGGCGTCGCAGCGGGGGCTGGCGGGGCGGGTGTTGGCTCGGTCAAAGGTGCCGGCGCCCCG
>SKHK01000154.1 GCA_007117005.1 Paracoccaceae bacterium | reverse complement strand
GATCCAGACATAGAACACATACCAGGCAAGCAGCCCCATGACGACGAGGCCCCATAAGATCACTTGCAGAACGCGCATCGTGCCCCCGCCACCCATCAACCAGCGTCGTCATGGGTTGTAGCCTAAGCCGGCACAACGACCGACGCAACGACGGCACGGCGCAACAACGCCCGGCGCTCTTGACATGGCGCCCCGGGGGCGCCTTGTTGCAGCGCCGCAACCACCCGTCAGGAGCCGCGCGCCATGCGTCTGATCTCATGCGTCTGATCTTCATGGGCACCCCCGATTTCAGCGTGCCTGCCCTGCACGCGCTGCATGGGGCCGGCCATGACATCACGGCCGTCTACACGCAGCCACCCCGCCCCGCCGGCCGGGGCAAGAAACCGCGCCCCTCGCCCGTGCACGCCGCGGCCGATGCGCTGGGCCTGCCCGTGCGCCATCCCGTTACCCTGCGCGATGCGGCAGAGCAGGCGGCATTTGCCGCGCTGGGGGCCGATCTGGCGGTTGTGGTGGCCTATGGGCTGATCCTGCCGCAACCGGTGCTGGATGCGCCGCGCCGGGGCTGCCTGAACATCCATGCCTCGCTGCTGCCACGCTGGCGCGGGGCGGCGCCCATCCACCGTGCCGTCATGGCCGGCGATGCCGAAACCGGCATCTGCATCATGCAGATGGAGGCCGGGCTGGATACCGGCCCGGTGCTGCTGCGTGAAAGCCTGGCCATTGCCGAGGGCGACACCACCGGCAGCCTGCACGGCCGGCTCGCCGCGCTGGGCGCCGGGCTGATCGTGCAGGCGGTGTCACGGTTGGACGGCCTTGCGGCCGTGCCGCAGCCGAACCATGGGATCACCTATGCCACCAAGATCGACAAGGCCGAGGCGCGAGTCGACTGGACCCGGCCCGCGCCCGCGGTGGCGCGCCACATCCGCGGCCTGTCGCCCTTTCCCGGCGCCTGGGCGGATACGGCAGAAGGGCGACTGAAACTGCTCAACGCAAGGGCGATAGAGGGCGCCGGGCCGCCGGGGCAGGTGCTGCAGGGGCTGACCGTCGCCTGTGGTCAAGGCGCCGTGCAGATCACCGAAGCGCAGCGCGAGGGCCGCAAACCCATGCGCGCCGAGGACCTGCTGCGCGGCCTTTCCCTGCCCCCGGGAAGCCGCCTGGACTGAACGAAGCGCATGAAAAAGCCCGGCACGGGGCCGGGCTTTGACCGTGTTCGATGCCAGCTGCGTCAGTGCAGCCGCTCTTCCACCGTCCGGATGGCGTCATTGACCAACTGGTCGCGCTGTTCGGCGCCGATACTGCTGGCAATGACACTGCCCGCGGCAGCCACGGCAACGGAAACCGCCCGGTCATGCACCGCCCGGAGCGCCGCCGCTTCGGCCGAGGCAATCTGATCCTCCGCCGCCGACAGACGGCGGGCGATGGACACCTCAAGCTCCTCGCGCGCCTTCTTGGCTGCGATTTCGGCATCTTCGCGAGCCTTGGCGACGATCCGGTCGGCCTCGGCGCCCACCTCGGCCTTCTTGCGCTCGAATGCGCTGCGCAGTTCCTGCGCTTCCTCACGCAGGCGCCGGGCCTCGTCCAGTTGGGCGCGGATCGTGTCCGCGCGCCCGTCCAGAAAGCCCATCAACAGCGCCGGGACCTTGAAATAGACCAGGATGCCGACAAAGATGATGGCACCGTAAAGCACGATCAGGTCGGTATTGCGCAGCGAGAAGAAGGGATAGTCCCCCGCCGCCAGCGCCGGACCAGCCATCAGGGCCAGCCCCAGCGCCGCCAGTGTCAGCACGCCAAACCGCATCACGCCGCCCCCCGCTGAAGCCGTTCATCCACCGCCGCATCGACGGCCGTCGCATCCGCACTGATGCCGAAGGCGGCGACGATCTCGCGCGCAGCATCGCGCGCAACCTCGGCCACTGCCGCATCGGCGCTGTCGCGGATGGCGGCGATCTTCTGCTCCGATTCCGCGGCGCGCGCGGCGATCTCGGCATCGGCTTTGGCAATCGCGGCATCAAGGTCGGCCTGAATCTCTGCCCGCGCCTCATCAACCACGCGGGCCGCGGCGGCGCGCGCCTCTTCCAGCGCACGGTGGTAGGCCGCCTCGGCCTCTGCGGCCTGCTGCTTGTAGGTCTCGGCCGCCGCGATGTCATTCGATATGGTGCCCGCGCGCTCTGCCAGAACCGAGCCGATGCGCGGCAGCGCCACACGCGACAGGATCAGATACAGAACGACCAAGGTAACCACGAGCCAGAAAATCTGGTTCGGGAAGGTCGAGAAGTCGAGTTGGGGCATACCCACCCCGTTGCCGGCATTGTCGGCCATGATGTCCTCCTGACGAACCGTTCAGGCGTCGGGCCGGCCGGGCGCCGTCAATGTTACGCCACCCGGCCAGAAAGTCATGAAACGGTCCGGATCAGACGGCAAACATCAGCAGCAGCGCAACGAGGAACGAGAAGATCCCCAGCGCTTCGGCAAAGGCGATGCCGATGAACAGCATGGCCGTCTGACCGGCCGCAGCCGCCGGATTGCGCAGCGCGCCCGACAGGAAGTTGCCGGCGATGTTGCCCACGCCGATGGCCGCCCCGCCCATGCCGATAGCGGTCAGACCAACGCCGATGTAACGGCCCATATCTGCGAGTTCGCCTTCCATGTCTGTCTCCTTGAGTTTTTGGAATTGGCTTTGTTGATTGCCCTGCCCTTGCGGCACGCACTCAGTGATGAGGGTGCAGCGCGTCCTTCAGGTAGACGCAGGTCAGGATGGTGAACACATAGGCCTGGATCACGGCGACCAGCAGCTCCAGTGCATAGAGCGCGGCAACGGCCAGAACCGGCACGAAGAAGGCAGCGCCGAGGGCAGCGGCAAAGCCCGCAAACACCTTGGCAACGGCGTGGCCGGCCATCATGGCGCCGGCCAGACGAATGGAGTGGCTGACCGGGCGCACGCAGTAGGAAATCACCTCGATCAGCGCCAGCACGGGCCGCAGCGCAAGCGGCGCGCTGTCCACCCAGAACAAGCGCAGGAAACTGGCACCGTTGATGACGAAACCCAGAACCGTGACGCTGATGAAAACCGCCAGCGCCAGCACGGCGGTGACCGCGATGTGCGAGGTCGTGGTGAAGGCAAAAGGCACCAGCCCCAGGATGTTCGCAAAGAAAACGAACATGAACAGGGTCATGATGTAGGGAAAAAACCGCACGGCGTCGCGGCCCGTCACATCCTCGATCATCTTGTACACGAAGCTGTAGGCAAGCTCTGCAACGGACTGGCTGCGCGTGGGCACCAGCGCGCGGCCCCGGCTGCCCACCACCATCAGCAGCGTGACGGCTGCAATGGTCAGCGCCATCCACAGCGTGACATTCGTAATGGTGAAAATGCCGACGGTATCGCCACCGAACAGCGGACGTACCTCGAACTGGTCCATGGGCCTGATGACCAGACCACCACTCGCTTCAGCCACGTCCGTCTTCCCCTCGAACACCGGCGGCCCTGCCCGCCTGCTCTTCATCCCGGCGCTGCAGGTCGGTGGCGGTGCGCATCATGGTGCGTATCCCGGCGACCAACCCCAGCAAAGTAAACAGCAGCAGGAAGATGGGCCGCGTGTCGAACACGGTGTCCAGCCCCAACCCGATGCCAAAGCCGACCAGCAGGCCGGCAACCAGTTCCGTGACCATCCGCCAGGCGACCTGGCCCAACGCGTGCCCGTCCGCCTTCGCTGGGGCCGGCGCATGTTCCTGGCGTATCCGGGCGATCCGCTCGTCCAGAGCGTTCAGACGCTGCAGATCATCCTGCCCGGCCATTGCCCGACCCCTTCGATCAGTCGCGCGCAACCTAGGCGCGGCACCAAGACGAGTCAAGCGCGAACACCTCTTTCTAGGTATCTGTTATATAAGGATTTTTATTTTCATGGCGCCGCGCAGTGCCGGCTCAGGGCGCTATCATCGCGCCTGCATGACATTCAACCAGCCGGTTGACCAAGAGCCGCCGCTCGGGCAATAGACGGCATGCCACCGGCCGAACCGCCCCCCTCTGCTCTGGATGCCGTCTTCACCGCGCTGGCCGACCCCACGCGCCGCGCCATCCTGTCGATGCTTCTGGAAGATGACATGGCGGTCACCGATGTCGCCGCCCCTTTCGCCATGTCGCTGGCGGCGATCTCGAAACACCTTGGCGTGCTCGCCGGCGCCGGCCTGATCAGCCAGGAAAAGCGCGGCCGCGTGAAATGGTGCAAGCTGGAACCCGACGCCCTGCGCGAGGCCTCGGTCTGGATGCAGGCTTTCGGGCAGTTCGAGCCGGTCAACCTGGACGCGTTCGAGCGTTTTCTGGAACGCGACCTCGCCGCAGACTTCCCTCCAGACTTCTCCGCCGAACCGCTGCCCGACTGACCCCTTCATCTTGCCCCAAATACTCCGGGGGGAGTCGCGCGCCAGCGCGACGGGGGGCAGCCCGACGGGGGGGCAGCGCCCCCCGGCCGGGTCACCCCAACAGCGCCGCCACCTCGGCACGCACCTTTTCCGCCGCCTCGGCCTTCACCGGCCCATAGCCGCGAATGCCCATCGGCGCCGCCATCACCTGCCGCCAGCGGTCCATGTCCCCCGGCGCTTCGGCTACTGCGCGGGCCATCAGCCCCTCGAACCAGGTGATCAGCTCCCGCTCCATCTGCCGCTCGGGATGGCGGCCGAAGACATCGAACGCCGTACCGCGCAGCCCTTTCATCCGCGCCAGCAGGGCAAAACCCGGCCGCATCGCCCAGCCGGGGAAACGCCGCTTGTTGGGCCGGCCGCGATGGTCCTTGCCGGTGGGCCACAGGGGCGGCGCCAGATGGTAATTCACCGTCGCCCCCGGCCCGAACTCGGCCGCGATCTTCGCCGCAAAACCCGCGTCCCGGTGCAGCCGCGCGACCTCGTATTCATCCTTGTAGGCCATCAGCTTGAACAGGCTCTTCGCCGCCCCCGTGGACAGCGCCTCATCCCCCAGCGCCAGCACCGGCGCCAGCCGATCACGGTAGCGCTTCGCATAGGCCGCGTCCTGATACTCCGTCAGGAAGGCCGCGCGGTGCTCGATCATTTCCTCCAGCGACTGGGCCCTGGGCCGCACCCCCGCCGCCTCGGCCAGCAGGTCGGGATTGACGGCGGCCAGCCGGCCCAGCGCAAAGGCGCGGCGGTTCGCCTCTGGATGCACGCCGTTCAGGTCGATCGCCCGGTCCAGCGCGGCCAGCGACACCGGCACCAGCCCTTGCTGCCAGGCAAGCCCCAGCATGATCATGTTGGCATAGACCGCGTCGCCCAGCAGCACCTCGGCCAGCCGCCCGGCATCGACCGCGCTGGCCTGCCCGGCAATCGCCGTCTCCAGCGCCTTCAGCCGCGCCGGGATCGCCAGCGAGGCATCGCGGTTCAGCACGATATCCCCGGTCGGCATCTCGCTCAGCGTCACCACCGCCTTCGTGCCCGGCCGCAGGCAGGCCGAGGCCTTCGGTGCGGTGGAAACCACCAGATCGCAGCCGATCAGCGCATCGGCGCTGGCGGCATCGATGCGCACCTGGCTAATGTCATCGGGGCTGGGCGCCAGCCGCAGATAACTCAGCACGGGGCCGAATTTCTGCGCGAAACCGGTGAAATCCAGCACCGAGGCGCCGCGCCCCTCCAGATGCGCGGCCATCGAGATCAGCGCGCCCACGGTCACCACCCCGGTGCCGCCGACGCCGGTCACCAGCAGCGAATAGGGCTGGTCCAGCGTCGGCAGGTCAGGCTCTGGCAGGCTGGCCAGCGCGCCCTCGATCTGCGTCTGCGCCTTTGGCTGCGGCTTCAGCCGGGGCGCGCCCTCGACGGTCACGAAGGACGGGCAAAAGCCCTTCACGCAGGAATAGTCCTTGTTGCAATTCGACTGGTTGATGCGCCGCTTGGGGCCGAATTCGGTCTCTATCGGCTCTACCGAAAGGCAGTTCGATTCCTTCGAGCAATCCCCGCAGCCCTCGCAGACCAGGTCATTGATGATCACGAATTTCTGCGGGTCCGCCAGCTTGCCCCGCTTGCGGCGGCGGCGCTTTTCGGTGGCGCAGGTCTGCTCGTAGATCAGCACCGACACGCCCTTGACCTTGCGCAGGCTGCGCTGCACCGTGTCCATCTCGGCGCGGTCATGGAAGGACGTGCCGGACGGGAAGTCGCCCTTGCGGAACTTGCCGATATCGTCGGACACCAGCGCGATGCGCTTCACCCCCTCGGCGCGGCAGATGGCGGCGATGGCCTGCACGCTGACAGGGCCATCCACCGGCTGCCCGCCGGTCATGGCGACGGCGTCGTTATAGAGAATCTTGTAGGTGATGTTTGCCCCGGCCGCGATGGCCTGCCGGATCGCCATCGAGCCCGAGTGATACCAGGTCCCCTCGCCCAGGTTCTGGAACACATGGCCTTGGGCTGTGAAGCGGCTGGACGCCGCCCAGTTCACCCCCTCGCCGCCCATCTGGATCAGCGACGTGGTCTCGCGGTTCATCCAGCTTGCCATGAAATGACAGCCGATCCCGGCCAGCGCCTTCGAGCCCTCCGGCACCTTGGTCGAGGTATTGTGTGGGCATCCGGAACAGAAATAGGGCGTGCGGGTGGCGCCGGGGATGTTGAGCACCTTGGCCTGAACGCCCAGCACGGCCTCGGCACGCGCCGGGAAGCCCTCGCCCGGGAACAGCCGGTCCAGCCGGCGGGCGACTATGGGCAGAAGCTGGCGCGGCGACAGCTCGCCCGTCCAGGGGATCAGCCGGTTGCCCGCCTCGTCCCGCTTACCGACCATCAGGCGCGGCTTCTCGCCGTCCCAGTCGTAGAAATACTCCTTCAACTGGCTTTCGATGATGCCGCGCTTTTCCTCGATGACCAGGATCTCTTCCTTGCCGGCCACGAAATCCAGCGCCCCCTTGCGCGCCAGCGGCCAGACCATGCCAACCTTGTAGATATCGATCCCCAGCCGCGCGCAGGCGTCACGGTCCAGACCCAGCAGGCGCAGCGCTTCCATCAGGTCCAGATGCGCCTTGCCGGTGGTAACGAAACCAAAGCGCGCGCGCGGCAGGGCATGGATGCGGGCGTCGATGGGGTTGGCCTCGGCAAAGGCCATCACCGCGCGCTTCTTCGCCTCCATCCGTTCTTCGATCTGAAAGCCCGGCAGGTCCGGCCAGCGGTAATGCAGCCCGGTGGCGGGGGGCGTGAAATCCGGTGTGGCAAAGGCGCGGTCGGCTGGCAGATCGACCGACATGCCGGATTCGACGACATCCGAGATCGCCTTGAACCCCACCCACATGCCGGAAAACCGCGACAGCGCGTAGCCCCATTCGCCATAGGGCAGGAATTCGGCGACCGAGGCCGGGTTCAGCACCGGCATGAACCAGGCCATGAAGGCCACGTCGGACTGATGCGGCATGGACGAGGACACGCAGCCATGATCGTCGCCCGCCACCACCAGCACCCCGCCATGGGGCGAGGCGCCATAGGCATTGCCATGCTTCAGCGCGTCGCCCGCGCGGTCCACCCCCGGCCCCTTGCCATACCACATGCCAAAGACGCCCTGCGCATGCGCTCCGGGCTCGGTTTCCACCTGCTGGCTGCCCAGAATGGCGGTGGCGGCCAGATCCTCGTTCACGGCGGGCAGGAATTCGATGCGGCCGTCCTTCAGCCTGTCACGCACCCGCCACAGTTCCAGATCCAGCCCGCCAAGGGGTGAGCCCCGATAGCCGGAAATCAACCCGCCCGTGTTCAGCCCCGCCGCGCGGTCCCGCCGCGCCTGATCCAGCGCCACGCGGACCAGCGCCTGCGTGCCGGTCAGAAAGACGCGGCCATGGGTGCGGGTGTAGCGGTCGTTCAGGCTGTAGTCGTCAAGCGGGCGCAGGGGGGCGTTCATGGCATCCTC
>SKHK01000181.1 GCA_007117005.1 Paracoccaceae bacterium | reverse complement strand
CCCGCGAAGATCTGCGCGGTATAGACATCGCGGTGGCGAAAGCCCGGCGCCTCTATCGCCAGCGCGAAATGGGCTTGTTCCAGCTTCTTGTGCACGCGCTTTTCACCGCAGTGGAAATGCGCGGCCTCACAGGGGGGGGCGGCCAGCGGGGTCATGTCACCGAACAGAGCTTCTGCCAGGCGCACCAGCGCGTCATGGTCCACCGCGCCGGCCGCGGCCAGGATCATCCGGCGGGGGCCGTACTGGCTGGCGACAAAGCCGCGCAGATCGCCCTCGCCATAGCGCGCGACGCCCTCGGCCAGGCCCAGGATGGGGCGGCCCAGCGGCTGGTCGGGGTAGCTGGCCTCCTGCAACCAGTCAAAGATCACATCGTCCGGCGTGTCCAGCGTCTGGCCGATCTCCTGCAGGATCACCTGGCGTTCGACCTCGATCTCGCGGGCGGCAAAGGCGGGGTTGCGCAGGATATCGGCGATGATGTCCAGCGCCAGCGGCACATCGGCCTGCAGGACGCGCGCGTAGTAGGCCGTCGTCTCGCGCGAGGTCCAGGCGTTGATATAGCCGCCCACATCCTCGATTTCCTCGGCGATCTGCAGCGCGCTGCGCCGGGCCGTGCCCTTGAAGGCCATATGTTCCAGAAAATGCGCGATGCCGTTCTGGCTGGCGTCCTCATGCCGCGCGCCGGCATTGACCCAAACCCCGACGGAGGCCGAGGCAAGGCCGGGCATGGTTTCGGTGACGACGCGAAAGCCGTTGGGCAGGGTGGTCACGTTCAGCATCAGGCCCCCACCCCATCGGCCGTGCGCTCCAGGATCAGCGCCTGCAGCGCCGCGCGGTCGTCCGGCATGGTGGTCATGCGCTCGGCCCGGTCGAAAAGGTCGGCCATGCGTGGGGGCAACGCCGGGCGGATACCGGTTGCGGCCTGCACGGCGTCAGGGAATTTCGCCGGGTGGGCGGTGGCCAGCGTTACCATCGGCGTGGCGCCCTGGTGCTGTTCGGCCACGGCCACGCCGACAGCGGAATGGGGGCACAGCAATTCGCCGGTTTGGGCCAGCGTGCGGGTGATGGTGGCGCTGGTTTCCGCCTCATCCACCCGGCCAGAGGCATAGAGTTCCCGCAACCCCTGCAACGCGCCCTGGCTGACGGTAAAGCCGCCCGTGCTGCGCAATTCCTGCATCAGTTGCGCCACGGCGCCCGCGTCGCCGCCATAGGCATGAAACAGCGCGCGTTCGAAATTCGACGAGACCTGAATGTCCATCGAAGGGCTGATCGAGGGCATCACCGCCTCGGTCCGGTATTCGCCGCTGGTCAGGCAGCGGTGCAGGATGTCGTTCTGGTTGGTGGCGATGACCAGCTTTTCGATGGGTAGCCCCATGGCGCGGGCGATGGAGCCGGCGAAAATGTCACCGAAATTGCCGGTGGGCACGGTAAAGCTGACCGCGCGGTGCGGCGCGCCCAGGGCCACGGCGGCGCTGAAATAATAGACCACCTGTGCCAGTACCCGCGCCCAGTTGATCGAATTCACCCCGGCCAGCCGCACGCGGTCACGAAAGGCGAAATCGTTGAACATGTCCTTCAACAGGCGCTGGCAGGTGTCGAAATCACCCTCGACAGCGATGGCATGGACATTGGGCGCGTCCGGCGTGGTCATCTGCCGGCGCTGCACGTCCGACACCCGGCCCTGCGGAAACAGGATGAAGACATCGACATTGCCCAGGCCGCGAAACGCCTCTATCGCGGCCGAACCGGTATCGCCGGAGGTCGCGCCGACAATCGTCACCCGCTCGCCGGTGCGGGCAAGGGCGGCCTGAAACAGCTGGCCGATCAGCTGCATGGCGAAATCCTTGAAGGCCAGGGTGGGGCCGTGGAACAGTTCCAGCAGGAAATGCCCCGCGGCCAACTGCTTCAGCGGTGCGCGGGCGGTGTGGCCGAAGCCGGCATAGGCCGCGTCGATCAAGGTACGGAATTCGGCATCGCCGAAACTGTTGCCCAGAAACGGGCGCATGACGCGAAAGGCGACCTCTTCATAAGGCTGCCCGGCAAGCGCGGCGATATCGGCCACGGACAGTTGCGGCACCTTGGCCGGCACGTAAAGCCCGCCATCGCGCGCCAGCCCGGTCAACATGGTCTGGCCGAAATCCAGTACCGGCGCCGCGCCGCGGGTAGAGATATACTGCATGTCCTGGTCCTTACGCGCTGGTTTCCCGCCTGATACGCCACATGAGAAAGACTGTCATCCCCGCCCAGGTCAGCGCCAGCGCAAACCAGGTGATCGCATATTCCAGATGATCGTTGCGCACGCCCTCTGCGGTGACCGGCACCGGGCGCAGCGCCGCGGCCGGCGCCGGGCGTTGCGCGCGCGCGACGATCATCACCGGCGCGCTGTCCAGATGCGCGGCGACGGGTTCCACCGCGCGCGAGAACCACAACCCCCGGCCCAGGTCCGGCGCGGGGGTAAAGCGGTCGGCATCGCGCGGCCAGTCCAGATTGCCCTGCACCGTCACCGGCCCGCTATCGGCGTCGAATCCTGCGCGGGCGTCATCGGGCAGAAAACCGCGATCCACCAGCACGCGGCGCCCGTCATCCGTTTCCAGCACGCCGATCACATGCACCCCGGTGCCCGCCGCGCGCTGGCTGGCCAGGACGGTGACCGCCTCGCCGGTAAAGCGCCCTTCGGCCCTGACCGGCAGGTAACGGTCACGCGCGGGCTGCGGATCGGCGGGCAGGGGCACCGGCTCGGCGCCGATCATCGCCTCGATCTCGGCGATCTGGGCGCGTTTCTCGGCCAGGCGGGACAGTTGCCAGAAGCCCAGGCTGGCCAGCACCGCCACCCCGGCGATGCCCAGGATCACGGGGCCCAGATACCGGATCATCGCGTCATTCCCGCACGGGTAAAACGTGCAGCGGGGGGCAAGATGCCCCCCGCGCCAGCCGGTATCGGCGCCATGTCCCGGCTATTGGCCCCAGACATAGATCGCCGCAAAGAGGAAGAGCCAGACAACATCGACGAAATGCCAGTACCAGGCCGCGGCCTCCAGCCCGACATGACGTTCCGGGGTGAAATGGCCCGCCCGTGCGCGCAGGTAGCACACGAACAGGAAGATCGTGCCGATGATCACGTGCGCGCCGTGAAAACCCGTCGCCATGAAGAAATTGGCGCCATAGATGTTGCCGGCAAAACCGAAGCCGGCATGGGTGTATTCATAGGCCTGCATGAAGGTGAAAATCACGCCCAGCACCACCGCGATCAGGAGCCCGTTCATCAGGTCCTTGCGGTTGTTTTCATGCACGATGGCGTGGTGCGCCCAGGTCGCCGCGCAGCCCGACAGCAGCAGGATCAGCGTGTTGATCAGCGGCAGGTGCCAGGGGTCGAAGGTTTCGACCCCGGCGGGCGGCCAGGTGCCGTCGATCATCGGGCTCAGGCCTTCGGGGTGCATGGGGTAGAGCGCATGCTTGAAGAAGGACCAGAACCAGGCCGCGAAGAACATCACCTCGGAGATGATGAACAGGATGAACCCGTAGCGCAGGCCGATCACCACAACCGGCGTGTGGTCGCCCGAATGGCTTTCGACCACCATTTCGGCCCACCAGGCGTAGCTGACATAAAGCACCGCCGCCAGGCCCATCAGGAACAGCCAGGGGCCCATGTCGTTCATCCAGAAGATCGCCCCGGTCAGCATGACCAGCGCCCCGACCGATGCCAGGAAGGGCCAGATCGAGGGGGGCAGGACGTGGTAGTCGTGGTTCTTTTCGTGGGCCATCGTTATTCCCTCAGTTCCCGTGGTCATGCCGCTTTGGGCGGCTTTTGCTTATTCGTCGTCCCCGCGCATCCGGCGGGGGCTGGCCACCAAGGGCCGGGTGTCATTGCGCCCCGCTGTCGGGCGACTCGGCTTCGGTTGCCTGCAGCGCAGCCAGTTCCGCCTCCTGCAGCGGTGTGCGATGGAAAGTGTAGGACAGCGTGATCGTATGCGTGTCACGCGCCTCGCGGTCGTCCAGAATATCCGGATCGACATAAAAAGTCACCGGCATCAGCACCCGCTCGCCCGGCATCAGCACCTGATACTCGAAGCAGAAGCAGTCGATCTTGGTGAAATAGAGCCCTGCCTCATAGGGGCTGACATTGTAGCTGGCGGTGCCGGCTACTGGCTCGTCGGTGGGGTTGTAGGCCTCATAGAACGCCAGACCCGTCTCGCCCAGGCGGATTTCCATGGTGCGCTCGACCGGCCGGAATTCCCACGGAAAATCGCGCGCGCGAGAGGCGTCGAAGCGGATGCGGATGGTCTCGTCCAGCACCCGGTCGGACCCGGCGCCGACCTGCGTGGTGCCGCCATAGCCGGTGACGCGGCAGAACAGGTCATAAAGCGGCACCGCCGCCCAGCCCATGCCGGCCATGAACAGCGCCACGCCAGAGGCCAGAACCGCCGTGCGGCCACGGCCGGAAAGATTGCGATAGGCCTGGATCATGGCTGCCCCCCTGCACCGGGGTTGACCGCCGGGTCCAGCGCCGGGCGGTAGGTATGGTCATAGGCCTCGATCATGCCGCCGCCCGACACCTTGGCGATGGTCAGCGCGAAGACGAGCGCGATGAACGCCGCCAGCGTCAGGGCTACGCCCAGGTTGCGGCCAAAACGGCGGCGATGGATTTCATGTTCGCGGGCGATGCTCATGCGGTCCCCCAAAGTGTGAATTGCGCACGCAAGATCGCCGCCCAGGGTGTGGCCTCGGCCAGCAGGGCGGCGAAATGGGCAAAGAGATACAGAAGCGAAAAGCGGAAAAAACGTTTCTCGGCGCGGTAGGCATCCAGTTCGGCGGCCTCTTCCCCGCGGCGCCAAAGGCCGATCGCACCCCAGACGAAAATGGCGTTCAGCACCAGCGCCGCGCCCAGATAAAGCGGCCCACCGATGGAGGTAAAGCCCACCCACAGCGCCACCGGCACCAGCGCCAGCGTGTAGGCGAGTATCTGCGCGCGGGTCACGCGGCGACCGTGGGTGACGGTCAGCATGGGCACGCCGGCCTTGCCGTAGTCATCCTTCATGAACAGCGCCAGCGCCCAGAAATGCGGCGGCGTCCACATGAAGATCAGCGCGAACATCAGCACCGCCTCGATGCCCACATGCCCGGTCGCCACGACCCAGCCGATCATCGGCGGAAAGGCCCCCGCCGCGCCGCCGATGACGATATTCTGCGGCGTCAGGCGTTTGAGCCACATCGAATAGATCACAGCGTAAAAGAAGATCGTGAAGGCCAGCAGCCCGGCGGCCAGCCAGTTCGCCGCCAGCCCCAGCATCAGCACCGAGATCAACGAAAGCCCCAGCCCCAGGCCCAGCGCCTCGCCCGGGGCGACCAGCCCGGCGGGGACGGGACGGCGGGCGGTGCGGCGCATCACACGGTCGATATCGGCATCCCACCACATGTTCAGCGCGCCTGAGGCCCCTGCCCCCAGCGCGATGAAGACGATCGACGCGAAGGCCTCGACCGGGTGCAGCGAAACCGGCGCCACCAGCAGCCCCGCCAGCGCGGTGAACACCACCAGCGACATCACGCGCGGCTTGAGCAGCTGGAAGTAGTCGCCGAAGCCGGCTTCCGGCTGGCTTTCCTCGCGGCCGATCGTACTGCCGATTGTGGCGCGGATATCGGTCATGGCTGGTCCTTTGCGCGGCAGGGATGGGCGCGGCGCGCGCCTGGCGCGCCGGCGCGCATCAGCGCGTTATCAGTCTTCGTCGCGTGCCGCATCGGGGTCATGGGCGGCCAGTTCGATGGTGCCGCGGATGCGGTCATAGCCCGGCGCCAGCGCCAGATTGACCGCGCCCTGCGATTCCAGCCAGGCGATGTAGTCTTCCTCGCTGACCGCATGCACGGTGATCGGCATATAGGCGTGGGCCTGCCCGCAAAGCTCTGAACACTGGCCGAAATAGATGCCCGGCTCGTCGACATTGAACCACAGTTCGGCCAGCCGGCCCGGCACGCCGTCCTGCTTCACCCCAAAGGCCGGGATAGTCCAGGAATGGATCACATCCGCCGCCGTGACCTGCATCACGATGTTGCGCCCCACCGGGACGACGACAGCGGTGTCGGTGGCCAGCAGGTAATGGCGGTCCTCGTAGCCATGCGCCTCCAGCTCGTCACGCTCCAGCATGAAGGACAGGAAATCGACGTCATGGTCGACATATTCATAGCCCCAATGCCACTGATACCCCGTCACCTTGATGGTCACATCGGCCTCGGGCATGATCTGCTGACGGAACAGCGCCGGCACGCTGAATGTTCCGATGACGACCAGAATCAGGATCGGCACCACCGTCCAGGCGACTTCCAGCCGCGAATTGTGGGTGAAACGCGACGGCGTGGGATTGGCCCGGCGATTGTGGAAGATGATCACCCAGGCCAGCAGCGCCATCACGAAAATCGAGATCGGCACGATGATCCAGAGCAGCAGGTTATCCAGCCAGACAACCTCGGCCATCAGCGAGGTGGCGGGCGTCTGAAGCGCGGTGCCGCCGGGTTCGGGCGCGCCGCGCACCTCCAGCCCCTGCATGGTCGGGGCGACCTCGGCCACCGCCTGACCGGCCGACCATAGCGCGCCGAAAGCGCCCAGAAAGGCACCTGAAACGGTGCCGATCCGGCGCTTTGCAAAGCGAAGACTGTCCGGATGATGCTGCATCATGTGTTCCCGTTCGTAGCGCGGCTCTTTTGGGCCGTCGTTCTCGTCATCACTGCCAAGCGTTCCTGTCAGAGTGATCTGCCAGTCCCGGAAAACAGTGGTTTCCCTCTCGTCTAAAACCATATTAGCATCGACAGGACAAGCCAAACCGACGCGTCACATTGACACTGATTGATCCAGATCAACGACACCCGTGATCTGCCTGCCCGGCCCGGAGATCCCATGACAGCCTTACCCGCCACGGCCGCACCGACCGACGCCTTTCGCCCGTTCGAGACCGCCTTTGACCGCGACCGCGCGCTGGCGCTGCTGCGCGAGACATTGGTCGGCGCCGACGATGGCGAGATTTTTGCCGAAAGGCGGCGCTCGGAAACGCTGGTCCTGGATGACGGGCGCATCCGCTCGGCCGGGTTTGATTCGGCCGAGGGGTTCGGGCTGCGCGCCGTGCGCGGCGGGGTGACGGGCTATGCCCATTCCACCCACATGACCGACGCCGCGCTTCGCCGTGCCGCGCAGACCGCGCGGTTGGCCGTCGGCGCGGGTGGCGGCGTGCTGGCCGATGCGCCCGCGCCCACCAATCGGCGCCTCTATACCGATGCCGACCCCATCCTGGGCGCCGGTTTCGCCGCCAAGATCGATCTGTTGCGCGCCATCGATGACTATCTGCGCGGGCTTGATGCGCGGGTGGTGCAGGTCTCGGCCTCGCTGGCCGCCAGTTGCCAGGAGGTGTCGATCCTGCGCCCCGAGGGCACGCTGACGGGCGATGTGCGGCCCATGGTACGGCTGAACATTTCGGTCATCGTGGAAGAGAACGGGCGGCGCGAAAGCGGCAGCGCCGGCGGCGGCGGGCGTGTGGGGCTTGATGGGCTGATGATGGTGGACAACTGGCAGGCCATGGCGCGCGAGGCGCTGCGCGTGGCCTGTGTGAACCTGCGCGCCGAACCCGCACCCGCCGGGGTGATGGAGGTGCTGCTGGGCCCTGGCTGGCCCGGCATCCTGCTGCACGAGGCCGTGGGCCACGGGCTGGAGGGCGATTTCAACCGCAAGGGCACCTCGGCCTTTGCCGGGCTGATGGGCAGCCGTGTGGCCGCACCGGGGGTAACGGTGGTCGATGACGGCACCATCCCTGACCGGCGCGGGTCGATCAGCATCGACGACGAGGGCACGCCATCGGGGCGCACGGTCCTGATCGAGGACGGGGTGCTGACCGGCTACATGCAGGACCGCCAGAACGCCCGGCT
>SKHK01000235.1 GCA_007117005.1 Paracoccaceae bacterium | reverse complement strand
GGGCGCTCAGATCAGCACCCCGGCCCGCTTCATCGCACGGGCATAAAGCCAGCCCAGCAGCGGCGCAAGCACCGCCGCCGGGATCAGCGCGGCCAGCGGCATCGCCGTCAGCACCGACAGCGGCAGCGATAGCGAGACCTTGATCATCGCCGCCAGCCCTGTGACGAAGGCCGCGAACAGGATCAGCACCGCCGCATCGTCCCGCCAGGCCAGAAACAGCGCCCCGGCAAGGCCCAGCCAGACGGTCAGCGACCAGGAAACCTGCGCCCAGAGCGCGCCATAGGGCAGCTTGGCCAGCAGATAGGGCGCGTCAGGCAGCAATTCGAAACGATCATTCAGGTAATCCGCGGTCAGGGCGGCATAGGCAGCCAGCAGGATCACGGCAACAAGGGTCAGATGCGCGGGGCGGGCGGTGGCGGTGGCGGTTTGCGGCATGCGGATCCTCTGGCGGGGCGCCGGCGGCCTGTGTGCAGGGGCGCGGCGGTTGCGGGCTGTCGCGCCATACATTGCCGCCCGGCGCCGTGACTGTCCAGCCCCAGCGGGGCCGCCCCTCGCGATGGCGCGCGGCGAAAAGAAAAAGGCGGCCCCGGGATATGCCGGGACCGCCCTTCTTGTCATCGTGCCGTCAGCCTGTACGACAGGCCGGGCGCGCAGGCTCAGGCCAGCGCCAGATTGGTCGCCGACTCGCGGCCGTCACGGCTGGTTTCCAGGTCAAAGGTGACCTTCTGACCATCGTCCAGGCCGCGCAGACCAGCGCGCTCCAGCGCGGTGATGTGAACGAATACATCCTTAGAGCCGCCATCGGGCTGGATGAAGCCGTAGCCTTTGGTGCTGTTGAACCATTTCACGGTGCCATTGGCCATCGTGTATCTCCTTGCAAGACGCTGCCCGCGGAAATGCGGCAGCTTGGCGCAGTCAAGTCCGAAATCGAGTGCGCCGTGTCTTGGTCGGACAGTTCAGCAGGGTCGATAGAGAAGTAAACTCGCCTGTGTTATCTACGCGAATTTCTTCTCTTGCACAAGTGAAATCGCGCCGGCAAGTCACGGGCACAGCCCGCCGATATCCAGGTAACGGCCGAAAACCCAGCCGGTCGGCCGCGGGTCGCCGCGCATCGGACGCAGGCAGCGCCCGCTCATGCAGCGCACCATGTACCAGTTGCCTTGGCGTTCCCAGACAGCGATCTCATCCCCGCGATAAAGCTCGCCGATCTGGCGGTATTGGGTGCCCGGTCCGGTGCGCACCGCCAGAAAGCCCGCGCCGGTGGCGGGGTTGTACTGGCTCATCGGCCGCACACCGACGACGAAGCCGGTGCAATCGCCGGCCTGCACCGGCGCGGCGCCCGAAAAGACGCCCAGCAGCAGCGCAGCGGCAATCGACAGGGCGCGGCGCGGTGCGCTGCCGGTGACACGTTGTTCGACAAGGGCCTTGCTCATCATCGTTCCCTCCAGTTCCGGAAAAGCCGCGGTAGATTCTGCCCCCGAAACAGCGCCCGCGCCTTGATCTGGCGCAGATACGGTTACGCTTTGTTCACCTTCCGGCCATTAGGGTGCCATCCGGGGCGGAGAACCGCCCGCCGTAATCATCGCCCGCGCCAGACGGAAGGCCCTTCATGCCCCCTGCCCGCCTCTGTCCTTCCTTCGTGACCGGTAGACCCCTTGCCAACCGCGCGGCCCGGCAGTCCAGCGACGGGTTCACGCGCTGCGATTGGGCGCCGCCCCCCTTGTTCCTGGCGCTGCTTTTCCTGGCCTTCCTGATCGCCATTCTCGCCCTGCCCGCGCGCGCGGGCCCCGCGCTGTGCGAAACCGCGGCCAGGCAGGCCGCGCGGGAAAGCGGCGTGCCAGAGGATGTCTTGCTGGCCATCGCGCTGACCGAGACCGGGCGCAGCCTGAACGGCCGGATGCGCCCCTGGCCCTGGGCGGCCAATGCCGATGGGCGCGGGCACTGGTTCGAGACGCGCGAACAGGCGGCGGCCTTTGCCCGCCAGCGGTTGGCGGCGGGTCGGCCCAGCTTTGACCTGGGCTGCTTTCAGATCAACTGGCGCTGGCACGGCCAGCATTTCCCGCGGCCAGAGGCGCTGCTGGACCCGCTGACCTCGGCCCGCTATGCGGCGCGTTTTTTGTCCGCGCTTCATGCAGAAACCGGGGACTGGACGCTGGCGGCGGGGGCCTATCATTCACGCACGCCGCAGCTTGCCCAGCGCTACCGCGCGCGCTTTACCCGGCTGCGCACCAGCGTTCTGCGCGACCTGGGGACCGCCGGGGTAGCCGCCCCTGCCGCCGTCCCCGCCCCCGCAGCCGTGCCCGCGCCGCGCAACATTGCATCCCCGGCCGTAACGCGCATCACGCTGCTGGCGCCCGGCGGAACCGGGCGCGGCGGCGGCTCTCTGGTGCCACGGGCCACGGGCGCGCCTTTCCTGCCGGCCATGCCATCCCCCGCCACGCCGGATGCCGCGCCCGGGCTTCTCGCCGCCGCGCCTGGCACCTTGCTGCCCGGCCTCGCCACCCCGACGCAACCGGAAGCGGAGGCGCGCCGATGACCCTGACGCTTTCGGCCCTGTTCCGGCCGACGGTGCTGCTGGCCGTCGCCCTGATGGCGATCATCGTGATGATGATCCTGCCGATCCCGGCCTGGATGCTGGACATGGGCCTGGCGCTGTCCTTCGCGCTGGCGATCCTGATGTTCACGGTGACGCTGTTCATCCAGCGTCCGCTGGATTTCTCCATCTTCCCCACCGTGCTGCTGGCCTCGCTGATGCTGCGGCTCTCGCTCAATGTTTCCTCGACCAAGCTTATCATCGGCGAGGGGCATTCCGGCCCTCACGCTGCGGGTTCGGTGATCGAGGGGTTTGCCGCCTTCATCATGGGCGGCAGCGTGTTCCTGGGCGTGGTGGTGTTCTGCGTGCTGCTGATCGTCAATTTCATCGTCATCACCAAGGGCGCGGGCCGCATGGCCGAGGTCGGCGCGCGGTTTGCGCTGGACGGGATGCCGGGCAAGCAGCTGGCCATCGACAGCGACATGGCCGCCGGTGCCATCGACCACCACGAGGCCAAGGCGAGACGCGAGCGCGAACAACAGGAAACCACCTTCTTCGGGTCGCTCGACGGGGCGTCGAAATTCGTCAAGGGCGATGCCATTGCCGGGCTGTTGATCACGCTTCTGAACATCGTGGTCGGGTTGATCATGGGCACGCTGGTGCATGGCATGGGGCTGGCCCAGGCGTTCGAGACCTACGCCATCCTGACCGTGGGCGACGGGCTGGTGAACCAGATCCCGGCGGTGATCATCTCCATTGCCGCGGCGCTTCTGCTGGCGCGCGGCGGCGCGGTGGGGGCGACCGACAGCACGCTGACCGAACAGTTCGGCCGCTACCCGGCGGCGCTGATGACCGTGGCGCTGCTGATGGCGCTTTTCGCGCTGGTGCCGGGGCTGCCCTTCCTGCCCTTCGTGCTGGGCGCGGCGGCGCTGGGGGGCGCGGGGCTGATGGCCCGGCGCCAGCAGACCCGGCTTGCCGCCGAGGCCGCGCGCCCCACCCCCACGGCCGAGGCCACGCCCGCCGACAGGCCTGGCGACACGCTGGATCTGGACGAGATCCATGTCACCTTCGCCCCGGACCTGGTGGGCATGGCGGTCGACCCGGCAACCGGGCTCGATGCCCGCATCGTCAACATGCGCCAGCATGTGATGCGAAATTTCGGCCTGATCCTGCCGGAGGTACGCCTGACCGATGACCCGATGCTGGAAACGGGCGGCTATGCCATCCTGATCCACGGTGTCGAACAGGGGCGCGGCCGGCTTTATCCGGACCGCAAGCTGGCGCTGCTGACCGACGGCGCCGAGGACGCGCCCGACGGTATCGACGTGCGCGAGCCGGTCTATGCCGCGCCTGCCCGCTGGATTCTGCCGGCAGCACAGGACGAGGCCGCGCTGGCGGGCCTGACCGTGGTCAACCCGCCCGAGGTGCTGGCCACCCATCTGCTGGAAGTGCTCAAGGCCAACTTCCCGCGCCTGCTGACCCTGCGCGGCCTGCGCCGGATGCTGGACGAGATGACCCGCCTGTCCGACCCCAAACGCGCCGAGGCCAACCGCCGGCTGATCGACGAGCTGGTGCCGGACAAGGTGCCGGTGGACATGCTGCTCTCGGTCCTGCGCCTCTTGCTGGAAGAGCGCGTCTCGGTGCGCAACCTGCCGCTGATCCTGGAATCGATCGCCGAGTTGCGCGTGCAGGGCCTGCCGGCGGAAATCGTCTGCGATCACGTCCGCCAGCGCCTGGGGTTTCAGCTTATCGCCCCGCTGAAACGGCCGGACGGCACGCTGCCGCTGGTGCAGCTTGCCCCGGAATGGGAGGCGCTTTTCACCCGCTATCAGATCGACGGCGAGCGGGGCATGGTCGATGTGGCCCTGCCGCCCACCGAGTTCGCCCGCCTCGCCTCCGCGCTCGCCGAAACCTTTTCTCCGCTTGCCGCGCAGGGCACCCAGGCGGCCCTTGTCACCACCGCCCGGCGCCGCCGTTTCCTGCGCAATGCGATGATCGCCCGGGATGTCGGCGCGCCGGTCCTGGCATTCGAGGAGATCGGCACCGACGCCAGACCAGCCCTTGTCGGCACCGTGCCGGGGCCAAAGGCCGAAATCGGCGCCGACAACCGCCAGGCGATCCCGGCATGAACGCGGCGATGCTGGCCGAGCTGGAGGCGCTGCTGGCCATGGCGCAGGCGGCGTTTCTGGGCGGGATCGCGGTCTTCGCGCGGATCGGGGCGGCCTTTGCGGTGATGCCCGCTTTCGGCGAACGGGTGGTGCCGGGGCGCGTGCGTCTGGTCATGGCGCTGGCGATGGCGATGGTCGTGGCGCCCGCCGTCCAGGACCGGGTGGCCCTGCCGCAGGGTGGCCCCGTCGCCCTGGCCGGTTTTCTGACCGTGGAGGTTGCGGTCGGCCTTTCGGTGGGGATGGGGCTGCGCCTGCTGGTCATGGCGCTGCAGGTGGCGGGGTCGATGGCCGCGCAGGCAACCTCTCTGGCGCAGTTCTTCGGCGGCGCCGGGGTAGACCCGCAGCCGGCGATGTCGCAGCTGCTGGTCATGGCGGGGCTGGCGCTGCTGGTCATGGCCGGCCTGCCCGAACAGGCCGCGATCTTCCTGATCCTCAGCTATGAACTGCTTCCCGCCGGGCAGTGGCCGGATGGCGGGGCGATGGCCGAATGGGGCGTGGCGCGGGTCTCTTACGCCTTCGCGCTGGCCTTCATGCTGGCCGCACCCTTTCTGATCGGCGCGACGCTTTACAACCTGGCGCTGGGCGCGATCAACCGCGCCATGCCGCAACTGATGGTCGCCTTCATCGGCTCACCGGCGGTGACCTTTGGCGGGCTGTTCCTGCTGATGCTGACCGCACCGGTCATGCTGGGCGTCTGGCTGCGCGCGGTGGGCAGTTTCCTGGACAACCCGGGGGGCCTGGAAAGCATGCCATGAGCCAGGAGGACAGTGCCGACAAACCCCACGAGCCGACCGCACGCAAACTGGAAAAGGCGCGTGAAAAGGGCGAGTTGCCGCGCGCTGCCGACCTCACGGCGACCGCGGCGGCGGCGGGCCTGCTGTCGCTGGCACTGCTGCCCGGCGGCTGGATGCCGATGGCGCTGGGCGAACTGGGCCGGGGAATGCTGGAACATGCCGGCACGCTGTCGGCTCAGCTTCTGGGGGGTGGCTCGGCGACGGGCAGCGCGCTGATGACGGAGCTTGCCTTCGCGGTGCTGCCCGCCCTGCTTCTGCCGGTTTTGGCGATTTTCGCAGTCCTTTTTTCCGTGCGCGGCATCGTTTTCGCCCCGGAAAAGCTGAAGCCAAAGCTCTCGCGCATCTCGCCCATCGCCACGGCGAAACAGAAATTCGGCCCCACCGGCCTCTTTGAATTCGCCAAGAGCACGGTCAAGCTGACCATATACGGCACCGTGCTGTGGCTGTTTCTCATGGCGCAAAGCGAGCGGATCATCGCCGTGATCGGCCAGTCACCCGGTCAGGCAGTGGCCGAGCTGATGCGCCTGCTGGTCAGCTTCATGGCGATCGTCGTGACCGTCATGGCCGCGGTCGGCGCGGTTGATTTCTTCTGGCAGCGCTTCGATCACCTGCGCCGCCAGCGGATGAGCCATCAGGAACTGCGCGACGAGCACAAGGAAAGCGAAGGCGACCCACATCTGAAGCAGGAACGCCGCGCGCGGGGCGAGCGGATTGCCGGAAACCGGATGATGGAGGCCGTGGCCGATGCCGATGTGGTCATCGTCAACCCCACCCATTACGCCGTTGCCCTGAAATGGGACCGCAGCGGGCCCGGCGCGCCCGTCTGCGTGGCCAAGGGCGTCGATGCCATCGCCCTGCGTATCCGGGAAAAGGCGCAGGCCGCCGGGGTGCCCATCCATGACGACCCGCCGACCGCGCGCGCGCTGCATGCCACGGTCGAACTGGACGCCGAGATCGCGGTCGAGCATTACGCCGCCGTTGCCGCCGCTATCCGCTTTGCCGAAATGATGCGCGCACGCGCACGCGGGCGCGGGAACGCGCCGATCTGACACGGCCGCGCTGGGTTTCACCGGCTCCGGTCTGCGCCTGTGTTTTCACACGCCGCGCCTTCGGGTATGGCCGTATTCACCGGCTCCATTGTGGAGGACGGTTCGCACGCCTCAGGAGCCGCGCTGATCGCCGCCCCGCCACCCGCCGCTATGGGTGCGCCCATGCCGTCAAGGACACTATCGACGTCGCGGGCAGGCCCTTTCGCCTTGCCTGCAGGCGCATGCGTCCGACAAGTGCCCTGTCGGGTCTTCGGCTCCCACGCGGCGGGATCCTGGTCAGGCGCCCAGCCTTTTCGCCGCGTTGAACCCCGAGCCGCCGCCCAGACCGGGGCCGGGATGGGTGGCGGCGCCGATATGAATCAGCCCGCGCACCGGGCCGGTGCCATTGGTGGAATGGGCAAAGGGGCGGAAGATGAAGAACTGGTCGATGGCGCAGTTGCCGCCGTAAGGGTCGCCGCCCACCAGGTTCATGTTCATCGCCTCCAGATCCGCCGGCGAACAGGCCCGCCGGGCCAGCTTGATGGCGTCGAAATCCTTGATGTGGTGGCGCAGGATGCCTTCGATCCGGTCGGCGAAGGCCTCACGCGTGGGCGCGTCCCATTCGCGCCCGCTGATTTCCCCCGCCGCATCGCCCTTGATCACGCGCGGCGCATCGGGGATTTGCAGCCACAGCACCGCCTTGCCGTCCGGCGCGCGGGACGGGTCCAGTCGGTGGGGCTGGCCGACGCAGATGGTGGGGGTCTCGGGAAACATCCCGCGCTCTGCCTCGTTGGATGATTTCGAGACCGAATCGATACCGTCGGCCAGATGGATCAGCGCCACATCGTCCAGCCCCGGGGTCAGCCATTCGGGGTGGCGATCCAGCGCGTAGTGCAGCTGGAAATTGCCCCGGCCGTGACGGTAGCGTTTGACCGCGTCACGCTCTTCGGGCAGGCCGGTGCCTTCCAGCAGGCGCCCGTAAAGCTGCCCCGGCGCGACCGAGGCCAGCACCGATTTCGCCGTGATCTCCTCGCCGTCTTTCAGCCGCACACCACGCACATGGCCGTTGTGCACAAGGATGCGTTCGACATCGGCGCCGGTGCGCAGGCTGCCGCCATTGGCTTCGATCAGCCGCTGGAAAGCCTGCACCGCCGCCCCCGCGCCGCCCTTGACGACCGGGGCGCCCGCGGCCTCCAGCGCGAAGGCGATGACCTTGCCCATCTGGCCGGAATATGTGCTCTCCGGCGTCAGGCCGGTATGCAACACCCAGGGCGCCCAGAGTGCCTGCACCATCTCGGTTTCATAGGTGGTCTCCAGCCAGCCCCGTGCCGGCATCAGCGCCTGCCCGATCCAGGCCGCCAGGCCACGCAACCCGCGTCGCCGCGCTTGCGCAAACAGCAGCCTTGCCGTGGGCCAGGACCACAATTCACCCCCCAGAAGGGCAAACAGAAACGGCGCATCG
>SKHK01000043.1 GCA_007117005.1 Paracoccaceae bacterium | reverse complement strand
CTGCCGGTCTATGAGGCCCGGCTGATCGACTGGCCGCCGGACATTCTGCCATCTCTTGCAGGTCGGCGGGTCGTGGCGCCGCTCTTTTCGCCGCGCGCGGCCGCGGCGCTGGGGCGCCAGCCGGGCGTTGGCGACATGCCGGGGCTGGTGCCGGTGGCGATCAGCGCGGCCTGTGCCGCCCGGCTGCCCCCGGCGCTGCGGCGGCGCGCGATGGTGGCACAGGCGCCCGATGCCGCGGCCATGTTGCAGGCGACCGGGGCCGCGTTGACGCAGTGCGGCGCCGGCCCTTGAGGCTATGGGACACAGGGGCTAAGCTTCGACAAAACGCGGGGTGCTGCACTGCCGCAGGGGATTCGGAGGCGCTGCATGGCCAGACGGGCAAGAACGACCGAAAAGACCGGGGGCGGCGCCAGGACGCCCGCGCCGAAAAGCGGGGCTGAGAAGTACGGGACTGAGGCAGAGGCAACCGGCGCAGAACCTGAAAACACGGCGCCTGACCCCGCGCGCACGGACACGACCACCAGGGCCACTGGGCCTGAAGCAGCGACCCCCGAAGTGCCGGCAACTGACCCCGCAACGGCGGAGCGAGACGCGACGGTGCCGGCAGAGACCGCGCCCGCCGCGGCGACGGATGATGCCGCCGGCAGGGCGGCAGAAGACGGCCCGGATGCTGCCGGGACTGGCGCCGAGCCGGAGCCGAAACCCGAGGCGGCAGCAACCGAGGGCACAGACCCGCATGGCGAGCCGCCTGCAGAAGCAGCCGCAGAAGCAGAGGCAACCGCCGAAACGCCATCGGAAACGCCATCCGAAACAGCAGCGGCCGACCAGGCTGACACCGACCAGACCGGCAGAGGCCAGACCGGCACAGACCAAGCCAGCAGCACTCCGCTGCCAGTGATGGCAGAGCGCCGCCGGGGCGGATTCTTCGCGCCCTTCCTTGGCGGGGTGCTGGCTGCCGCGCTGGGCGCGGGCGCGGTGCTTTATTTCCTGCCCGACGGTTGGCGTCCGGCCGATGACGGCGCCCTTGATGCGCGTCTGACCGCCCTGCAGGAACGGCTTGACAGCCTGCCCGAGGCGCAGGATGCGGCGGCCCCGCTGCTTGACCCCCTTTCCGACCGTCTTGCCGAAGCCGAGACCCGGCTGGAGACGCTTGACCAGTTGACGCAGCAAACCGATGCCTTGGCAGAGGATCTTGCCGCCCTGCGCGCCGAGCTTTCGGCGCTGCCGGACCTTTCGGACCGGCTGACGGCGGTGGAAGAGGCTGCCGAACGCGCGACGGCGACAGCGACCGAGGTAGCGGCGGATCAACCCGACGCCGCCGCGCTGGAGGCATCGGTGCAAGCCGCGGTCGAGGCTGCCCTGGACGAGCCGCTGGGCGCGGCATTGGACGCGCGGATCGCCGATGCTGTCGAGGCGGCGCTGGCTGAAGCGACCGAAGAGCAGCAGGCCCTGGCCGCAGAGATCGACACCGCCGCGGCCGAACTGGCGCGCGAGCAGGCCTTGCTGGCCGCGCGCACCGGGCTCGCCACCTTGACCGCTGCGGCCGATAGCGGCGCCCCGGCCGGCCCGGCGCTGGCCAGCATCGCCGCGGTGACCGATCCGCCGCCGGGACTGGACGCCTTTGCCGACGGGATCACCCCGCTGGCGGCGCTGCAGGACAGTTTCCCCGCGCTGTCACGCGCCGCACTGCGGGCGGCACCGCCGCCGCCGGATGCGGGTGTCGGCGACCGGGTCATGGGCTTTTTGCGCCAGCAGACCGGCGCCCGCTCGCTGGCCCCGCGTGAAGGCGACGACCCCGATGCCGTTCTGTCACGCGCCGAGGCGCAACTACGCGCGGGCGATCTGGCGCAGACACTGGACACGCTTCAGGCGCTGCCGCCGGCCTCGGCCGCGGTGCTGCAGGACTGGCAGGCACAGGCACAGGCCCGGCTGACGGCGCTTCGGGCGCTGGAGCAGGTGCAGGCCGATCTGGGAACGGAATAAGGGGTGAATGGCATGTTCTGGACCGTTCTGAAGATCGTTGTTTTTCTGGGCCTGATCGCCGCGCTGACCTTCGGGGTCGAACGGTTCATGCAGACCGATTACGGCGTCCGCATCGCCGTGGCCGATCTGGAACTGAACCTTGGCCCGGTGCAGGCGGTGCTGGCCGCCCTGGTTCTGGTGCTGGCGGTTTGGCTGGTGCTGAAGCTTGCCGGGTTCCTGGTGGCGGTCCTGCGCTTCATCAACGGCGATGACACCGCGATCAGCCGCTATTTCGATCGTGCCCGAAAACGCCGCGGGCTGGAGGCGCTGTCGGACGGGTTTCTGGCCCTTGCCGCGGGCGAAGGCGATACGGCTGTGGCCAGGGCCCGCAAGGCGGAAAAGCTGCTGGAAAACCGGACGCTGACCAACCTGCTGATGGCGCAGGCCGCGCAGACAAAGGGCGATACCGCGCTGGCGGGCGAGTATTACAAGCGCCTGCTGGTCGAGGACCGGTCGCGCTTCGTCGGCGTGCAGGGGCTCTTGCGCCAGCAACTGGACGCGGGCGAGGATGCGAAGGCCCGCCAGCTGGCCGAAAAGGCGCTGGCGCTGCGGCCCGCGCATGGCGGCACGCAGGATACGCTGTTGCAGTTGCAGAACAGGACCGGCGACTGGCAGGGCGCGCGGCGCACTCTGAGCGAGGTCAAGCGCAGCGGCCGGCTGCCGAAGGATGTGTTCTATCGCCGGGATGCAGTGCTGGCCCTGCAGCAGGCGCAGGCTTATGCCGATGAGGGGTCTGACGCGATGGCGCAGGATCTGGCGATAGAGGCGCACCGCCTCTCGCCCGGGCTGGTGCCCGCCGCGGTGATGGCTGCGCGGGCGCATATCGCGCGCGGCGCCGGGCGCAAGGCATCGAACCTGCTGAAGAAGACCTGGAAACTGGCCCCGCATCCGGAGCTTGCCCAGGTCTATGCCGAGATCGACCCCGCCGAGACGCCCGCCGCGCGGGTAAAGCGTTTCGAGAAGTTGTTTTCCTACAACGATGATGACGAGGCAAAGCTGACCCGCGCCGAGATCCTGATCGCGGCCGAGGATTTCCCCGCCGCCCGCCGGGCTGTCGGCAATCTGCACGAAACCGCGCCCAGCCAGCGCGTGATGACCATCATGGCGGCGATCGAACGGGGCGAGGGGTCGGACGATGCGGTGGTTCGTGGCTGGCTGGCGCGGGCACTGACCGCGCCGCGCGGCCCGCAATGGGTCTGCGACAGCTGCCAGCACATCCACGCCCGCTGGGTGGCGATCTGTGAGCATTGCGGCGCCTTCGACACGCTGACCTGGAAGCGCCCGCCAGACAGTTCCGGCCCCAGCGCAACCGGGACCGAAATGCTGCCGCTGATCGTCGGCGCGCTGCAGCCCCCGCCGCGGGACGCAACGGCAAGTGATGCCGATGACGACGCGCCCGAGACGCATGACGCATCCACGCGCGATGCTGCCGCGGAAACGCCGGCAGAGGATGTGACCGACGCCGAGGCGCACGCGTCCGACACGGCAACCGACACTGTGCCGGAGGCCGACCGTCCCGCCGCCAGGTGACAGTCCGTGTTCGCACCCTAGGGCGGGGTCCGGTTCCCGGCCGGACCCGGCGGGGTAGTCACCTGGGCGTGAAAGCCTCTTGCGCGGGCGGGGTGCAGCGGTTACACGGTCCGCGCCGTGACAGGCAGGCCGGACCGGCCGGGCGACCATCGCAGCGGTCTGTCGGGCAAAGAAAAGAGTGCCGCTGTAGCTCAGCTGGTAGAGCACGTCATTCGTAATGATGGGGTCGGGGGTTCGAGTCCCTTCAGCGGCACCACTCTTTTCTTAAGTGTGCTTTTTTATCGAATAAAATTTGATTTCGGCTTTCTTGAACCCCCTGATTATACACCCTGTCGGCCGTGCTTGAGCTGTCACGCGGGCTTCTGCCCGAGCATTGAGGGCTTTAACCGGTTTCGTGGGGCAGGCGTCCCCCGCCCATCAGCGCCGCCGCCGGCGGTTCGCTGATCCTGGCGCGTGACCGGATGTTATCTGGATCGCTGACCGGAAGCGTCGGGTTGCGCAGGTCACCTCCCTTCGATCATCGCGCGTCGTCATTGAACCGGCTCCTGCCCACAGCACGCCTTGAACTTGCGTCCCGACCTGCACGGCACGGGTCGTTGCGGCCGACCTTTGCGCTGCGCGCGGGTGCGTGGGCAGGTTGGCAGCAACGGTAGGCACGATCGTCGGGATCACGTCGGGCGCCTGCGCAACGGCGATGTCCACAGCGCCCACGGCTGGCGGGACATGCTTGACCCGGTGATCGCCCGGTATGCAACGCGGGACATCCTGCGGTTCTTTCGGGCCGATGCCGCCTATACGATCCCCGCGACCTGTACTCGGCTGCAAGAGGCAGGCCATTTCTACGCCATCCGGTTGCCCGCCAACAACGTTCTGCGCGAGAAGATCTCTTATCGGCTGACGCGCCCTGTGGGGCGGCCGTCGCTGACCAAGGTCAAACGCTTCTACGAGGACTTCGACTATCAGGCGGCGTCCTGGGACAAGGAACGCCGGGTGATCGCCAAGATCGAATGCCATCCGGGCGAGCTGTTCCCGCGTGTCGGCTTCATCGTCACCATCCTGCCGATGGAGTCGGATTGGGTGGTACGGTTCAAAAACCAGTGCGGCACCGCTGAGCGGCACATCAAGGAAGGCAAGTATACTTTCCGCTGGACGCGGCTGTCATGCCCACGGTTCCGCGACAATGAGGTGCGGTTGCAACTCCACGCGCTGGCCTACAACCTGGCAACCCTCCTGCGCTGCATCGAGCTGCCCGTGGAAATGGCCGACTGGTCGTCGACCAGCCTCCAACTGAAGCTGATCAAGATCGGGGCGCGCGTGGTGCGTCATGCCCGTGCCATCACCTTACAGCTGGCCGAGGTCGCGGTCACAGGCCCGATGGTGTGCGCCATCCTTGTTGCCATCCGCCGTCTTCGAGCGCCTCCGCCATGCGCGTAACAGCGATCCGGACCCAAACTGAACGAAATAGGCAAGGCAGGTTTGTCCGCCATGCTGAAAAACGCCGCCGCTGGGAAAGGACGCTGCGGCTTCGCGGCCCGATCCGCCCAGCTCCAGCCGTTGGCGCGACCGCAGATACCGCTCGGGGCAAAATAGCTTGATCAACCGGCAAAATCATCCGGTCTTGACGTCAGACGGCAGACCACTTGGGGGAATATCGGCTCCTAACCCAGATCAGTTGTCAGCTTCTCGGCAGGCCGTATCAAGGAATGCAAGACGCTTCGCGATACCTGAATCGCCGAACCGGTTTGCGAAAAACGCAAGGAGCACTGGCCAGGGCTTGGCACTGGAGGGTTAGGTTACGTCATGTCGATCACGTCGAATCATTTCGGGGTTCACGCGCTGGCCTCAATTCATGTGCCTGATCAAGGGGGGGCACTGGATCAGTTTCTTGATCAGATTCAATTCACGAGTCTGCGGTATCCTGGCGGATCCATCACACAATTCGCTTCCCTGGACCAGGCGCTTACACCGATTTTCGAACATCCGGGTGAGCGGGGGGATCCTGATCGCCTGGTGACCGTAAGGGAGATCCAGGAGTTTGCCGAGGAACGCGATCTGACGATTCAGGCCGTCCTGCCGGTTGTGCAACTCTTGTCAGATGAAGACCCCGGCGAGCGCGTAGTTGACTTAGGAAGACTCAACGATGTGATCGGCCAAAGCGTTGAGCAAATGATGGGCCGCATAGGGCAAATTGGTCGTGGCGAACACGGGCCTATGCGGATCGAACATTTCGAGATCGGCAACGAATGGTGGGCGCCTGGGCCGGATCTTTTTGTTACTGGTGAGGAATACGGAATGCTCGTGAACGCGATCCTTGATCGTCTTCCGGACGTGATAGAGGAGAACTTCACCGGCCTGGACTTGCCCATCCCCAAGATCGCGGTTCAAGCCGGCGTTGGCTGGCGCCCCGGGAGCAACGAAGAGATTCTTTCACAGATATCACTGGAGAACCGTGCCGAGATCGACACGATAATCACGCATTTCTATCCCGGATCGTTCGATGGAGTACGAGACCGCAGTCTCCTCTTTAGCCTGATGCGGGAGTTCGGGAACGCCGAGGGTATGGATTCGCCCGATTTCCTGGTCAGCGAATGGAATATCCACGCCGTGGTCGATGGCGACCGCGGCATGCTGCATTCATCGGCCATGCTAAGGGCCTTTGACTTCATGATCGAGAACGGAGTGACAGATGCCAATTTCTGGGGCGGAAACTACCGCTTTCTGGAAACGCGCCTGGCAGAGGTTTCGCACAACCCCTGGGAAGGCACGGCGCCCGAAGACATTCAGGTGACCCTGACGCCATCCGGGCATGTCATGCGGATCATGGCGCGCGAGCTTCCGGGCACCGAACTGGGCGCGTACACGGTCGATGATATCCTCAGCGACGGCAACGCCGAGGGTCTGGCGCTGAACAGCTATGTCTCTGACGACAAGACCGTGATCTTCCTGTCCTCTCGCGTTGGCGAGGAGCGGACAGTCACGCTGGATCTGGACGCCCTGGGCATCGCTGACTCGCATGTCTGGGCCCGGATGCTGGAGGCCGTCGACAACCCGCGAACCCTGCGTGACGACTCTGTCTACGACAGCCATCATGCGCGTGCACAGTATACCGCGTTCAGCGAAACTGCGCTGGCCGACAACCCCGAGATCGTCATTCCGCCCGGCGGCATCGTCAACATCATCTCTACCCACAGTCAGGAAATCGGCGTCTGGATGGAGGGCGATCACCAGATCATCGACCCGGGCTTTGAGGCGGGCGATCTGCTGGAAGGGTCGTCAGGCAACGATATGATCATCGGGCATCACGGTGATGACACCCTGATCGGTGGCGCCGGAAACGATATCCTGATCGGCGGCGACGGCGACGACTTGCTGATCGGCGGTGACGATGCCGATCTGATGCTCGCCGGGCCGGGAAACGACACGGTTGTCGGCGAAGGGCATGATCTTGTCTTGCTGGGCGAGGGTGCCAATACCGTTGAATCGGGTCCTGATCACATCATCATTGCGGTGCTCGACGGTTTTGCCGAAATCAATATGGAGGGCAGTGGCCTGATCATGGCCGGCGACGCGGCCGATCTTGTGATCAACGACTTTGATCCTGGCACATCCGCGCTGCATCTTGGGTCGTTCGATGCAGACGGCGATGACCTGAGCGCGGCACTGAGCGCCGATGGCGCGGATCTGATCATCGATCGGGGCGAGGGGTTCGGGTCGATCCGACTGGCCGGCATGGCAAAGCAATCTGAGGCGGTCACCAAAAGCCTGTTTCATCAGATGGACGAAGAAGGCCAGACCCAGCAGGTTGAACCGGTCATGAGCCAGATGACCCACATGCAGCGCGAGGTCATTGATCGCGCGTTTCAGGACTTGCCGGGCGGCCAGCAGATCAGCGACCTGGCAGGCGAGATGCCAGAGGCAATTGACGGCTATGGGCAGCGCGTCGTACCTGGCGGCGATCAGGGGCCCGGAGATGATGATCAGGGCCCCGCCCCCGACCCCGGACAGACCCCACCCCCGATCGAGGACGAAGACGAGGAGCCAGATCCGACCCCTGTCGGTGCCAGCGGCGGATGCATGGTTGCCGACGGCCTTTTCGGGGGCGTTGCCCACCCACAGGTTCAACTCCTGCGCGCCTATCGCGACCACATCATGCGTGCGTCCTCGGGTGGCCGGATTGCAATTTCGGCCTATTGGCTTATCAGCCCGGTTGCGTGTCGGTATATCGTCCACACCGGCGTGAGCGGCCGAATGGGGCGCGCCGCATTGGCCTTGCCCGCGGCCTGGGCCTGCAGAAGCCTTTCAAGACGGGGCATCGCTGCTCAGTAGTCTGACCCTATGACACGGCATTGTTGCAGAACTGCGGCGTGAGGCGTGATTGCCCCTTTCCCCTTCACGTTCAGGCCACGCGAACGATTTCGGCGGTGCCGAGGGCGTTGAAGCGGTTCATGAGTGCAACGCGGATG
>SKHK01000133.1 GCA_007117005.1 Paracoccaceae bacterium | reverse complement strand
TGGCCCGATCCACGGGCGAAAGGCGCGCCCCGCAAAGCCCCTTGCAAAGGACGCGACGGGCCGAACTCTACCGGGCCACACACCATCCCCCAACAGCGTGGTCCCGCTCCGCCTCACATATACGTGACAGCGAAAGCGACCCTGCCATACGCGAAAACGACGCTTGCGTCCAGTTTTGCGCCCCGGCACGGCAAGGCGGCGCGCCGCAAGACCGGCGGAAAATATCCACGCAGGAACGTCAGGGCCGATTTTATATGTTCTTTTCAGATTCTTGAGCGATCAACGCAGATCCGGCAGCGCCTCGTTCTCGTCCCGTGTGCCGATGGTCAGTTGCGCTGCGGCCAGCCGTGCGACCGGCACCCGGAAGGATGAACAGGACACATAGTCGAACCCCGCCGCGCGGCAGAAGGCAATTGATTCGGGGCTGCCGCCGTGCTCGCCGCAGATGGACAGCGTCAACCCCTGCCGCGCCTTGCGCCCGCGCGCGGCGGCGATATGCAGCAATTCGCCCACCCCTTCGGTATCCAGCACATGGAACGGGTCCTCGGCAAAGACCCCGCTTTGCACATAGGTGGACATGAAGCGGCCGGCATCGTCGCGCGACAGCCCATAGGTCATCTGCGTCAGGTCATTGGTGCCGAAGGACAGGAAATCGACATGCTGGGCGATCTCGCCGGCGCGCAGGGCGGCGCGCGGGGTCTCCACCATCACCCCCAGACGGTAGTCAAAGTCCTTGCCCCGCTCGATGCGGACCGAGGCCGCCACCCCGTCGATACGTGCCTTGACCAGTTCGACCTCGCGCATGGCCGAAACCAGCGGGATCATGATTTCCGGCACGATGGGAAAGCCGCGGTCATTGGCCTCGATCGTCGCCTCGAAGATGGCGCGGGCCTGCATCTCGTAGATTTCCGGCAGGGTCACGCCCAGTCGCACCCCGCGCAGGCCCAACATGGGGTTGAATTCGGCCAGTTCCTCGGCCCGGCGCGTGATCTCCGACAGCGGTTTGTCCAGCGCGTCGGCGACCTGGCGCATGCCCTCGCGCGTATGGGGCAGGAATTCGTGCAGGGGCGGGTCGAACAGGCGGATGCAGACCGGCAGGCCCTGCATGATTTCAAAGAGTTCGATAAAATCAGAGCGCTGCATCGGCAACAGCCGCTCCAGTGCGGCGGCGCGGTCCTGGGCGCTGTCGGCAAAGATCATCTCGCGCATCACCGTGAGGCGGTCATCCTCGAAGAACATGTGCTCGGTCCGGCACAGGCCGATGCCCTGGGCCTTGAAATCGCGCGCCACGCGGGCGTCATCGGGCGTGTCGGCATTGGCGCGCACGCCGATGTCGCGCAGGCTGTCTGCCCAGTCCAGCAGCGTACCGAACGGGTCATCCAGCGCCGGTTCCAGCAGATCGACCGCGCCGCTCAGCAGCGCGCCGGTGGTGCCATCCACCGTGACCATGTCGCCCTCGCGCAGCACATGGCGCCCGGTACGCAACTCCTTTGCGCGCGCGTCGATCTGCACGCCGGTCATGCCCACGACACAGGGCAGGCCCAGCCCGCGGCCGATGACGGCGGCATGGCTGGTCATGCCGCCGCGTTCGGTCAGCACGCCAGAGGCCGCATGCATGCCGCGAATATCCTCTGGCGCGGTCTCGCGCCGTACCAGGATGCAGGGCTCGTCGCGCGCCGCGCTGGCCTGCGCGGCGCTGGAGGTGAAGACGATCCGCCCGCTGGCCGCGCCCGGGCTGGCGGCAATGCCGCGCGCCAGCACCTCGGCGCGGGCGCGGGGGTCGACCTGGCGGTGCAGCAGATCGGCCAGGGCGTTGGGGGTGATGCGCATCAGCGCCTCTTTCCTGGAAATGATGCCATCCTCGGCCAGCGCCACCGCCACGCGTACCGCCGCGCGGCTGGAGCGTTGCACCTTCAGCGCATCGAGCACCCATAACTTGCCGTTTTCGATGGTGAATTCGATCTGCATTTCCTCGCGCAGCTTGTCACGGCAGATCGCACCGTGGCGCAGCAGGTCGGCGAACAGCGCCGGCGCGCTTTCCTCCAGCGAGGGGCCGCGCTTGTCACGGGTCAGAAACAGCGTGTCGGGGTTGTCGGACAGCGCCTCGCGCCCCTGGCCGTGCTGGGCAAAGCGGCCGGTGACCTGGGGCGCGCCGGTCACCGGGTCGATGAACTGGATCACGCCCGCGCCACTGTCGCCCGCGCCGAACCCGCCGGCCATGGTCTGCACCACCAGGCCCAGACCGGCCTCGGCCGGGGCGCCCTTTGCCTGACGCAACAGCCGCGCCGATGTCCCCTCCCAGGCCCGCGCCATCGAGCGCAGCACCTCGGCCAGTTGCGCGGCCGGATCCTGGGGGAAGGGTTCCTCCATCTCTTTCTCATAATCGTGCAGCGCAGCCTGCAAGGTGGGCAGGCAGGGTTCCCGCGCCTCGAACATGTCGGGGTCCAGCCGGGCGACGTGCTGTGCATAGGATTGCACGAAGGCAAGATACAGCGCGGTGGCCACCGGCTCGCCATGGCGTTCGGCGATCTCGGCGTGGCGGGCGTCATTCATGCCGATGTTCAGAATCGCACCCGGCCCGCCCCAATCCGGGTTTTCCGGCGAGGGGCGGACAGAAAGAAGCTGGCCCGTGTCGAACTTGCCCATCAGGTTGGTCATGTTCAGGGCCTGTCCGGCGGCGATGGCGCGCACGGTGGCGAAGGACAGCGCCACGGTGCGCGGCACCGGCAGGTCCAGCCGCACCAGTCGCTGCAGGCATTTCGCCCGCCAGCCATGGCTGCGCAGCGAAATCGGAGCCGCGCCGGTGATCTCTGAATAATCCAGAAGGCTTAGGTGGGTGGCGCTGCGACGGGGCATGGCGCAACCTTTCGCGCGGGAGAGGAAGGGGCAGACCGGGCGCAGAATAGGCCCTGCCCGGCCCGGCGCAAGCGCTTATCGTGCGCCGATCATGCAGAGCAGGATGATGGCCGATTGAACCACCTTCGGCCGCCTTCCCGCCTGCCCCTGCTACGGTCTGTGCAGGAAACGGTGTTCACTTTGCGCCATAGCCGGTAAGGGCGGCCCCATGCTTTTCGGCCAGAACCGCGCCGAACGCCCGGACCCGCCCTATTGCGCCGCCTGCGCGTAGTCCGAAACCGGCGGGCAGGTGCAGATCAGGTGGCGGTCGCCATGGACATTGTCCACCCGGCCCACCGGCGGCCAGTACTTGTCCACCCGGAAGCTGCCGGGCGGAAAGCAGCCCTGTTCGCGGGTATAGGCGCGGTCCCAGTCGGCGACCAGATCCTCCACCGTATGGGGCGCGTGGCGCAGGGGGCTGGCCTCGGCCGTTATCTCGCCACGTTCCACCGCCGCGATCTCGGCCCTTATCGCCAACAGCGCGCCGATGAAGCGGTCGATCTCGGCCCTGGTCTCGCTCTCGGTGGGTTCCACCATCAGCGTGCCGGCCACCGGCCAGCTCATGGTGGGGGCGTGAAAGCCGTTGTCGATCAGGCGCTTGGCGATATCGTCAACGGTCACGCCAGCCTTGGCGAAAGGCCGCGTGTCCAGAATACACTCATGCGCCACCCGGCCCCGGTTGCCCATGAACAGCACCTCATAGGCGCCCTTCAGCCGCGCGGCGATGTAATTTGCATTCAGGATCGCCACCCGCGTCGCCTGGGTCAGGCCGGCACCGCCCATCATCAGGCAATAGGCCCAGGAAATCAGCAGGATAGAGGCCGAGCCATAGGCCGTGGCCGACACCGCGCCGGCCTCGCCCGTCTGCGGGTCAGAGGGCAGGAAGGGCGCCAGATGCGCCTTCACGCCAATGGGCCCCATGCCCGGCCCGCCGCCGCCATGCGGGATGGCGAAGGTCTTGTGCAGGTTGAGATGCGACACATCGCCGCCAATCTCGCCCGGCTTCACCAGCCCGACCATCGCGTTCAGGTTGGCCCCGTCGATATAGACCTGCCCGCCGTGGTCATGCGTGATCGCGCAAACCGCGCGCACCGTATCCTCGAACACGCCATGCGTGCTGGGATAGGTGATCATGCAGGCCGCCAGCCGCTCGCCAGCCGCCTCTGCCTTGTCGCGAAAATCGCCCAGGTCGATATCGCCGTTGGGCGCCGATTTCACCACCACCACCTGCATGCCGCACATCTGCGCAGAAGCCGGGTTGGTGCCATGCGCCGACATCGGGATCAGGCAGATATCGCGGTGCCCCTCGCCCCGGCTTTGATGATACGCCTGGATGGTCAGCAGCCCCGCATATTCGCCCTGCGCGCCGGAATTGGGCTGCATCGACAGGGCGTCATAGCCGGTGATGGCGCACAGCTTTTCGGACAGATCGGCGATGGCCTCGTGATAGCCCTGCGCCTGATCGACGGGCGCAAAGGGGTGCAGGCTGGAAAACGCGGGCCAGGTGATCGGCATCATCTCGGCCGCCGCGTTCAGCTTCATGGTGCAGGACCCCAGCGGGATCATCGCCCGGTCCAGCGCCAGATCACGGTCCGACAGGCGCCGCATGTAGCGCATCATCTCCGATTCGGCGCGGTTCATGTGGAACACCGGATGGGTCAGGTAATCGCTTTCGCGCAGGAAACTGTCCGGAAAGCCCAGCCGTTCCCGGTGTGGCGGCACGCCGTCGATGCCGAAGGCGCGCAGCACGCGCATCAGCACCCGCTCGTCCGTCGTCTCGTCCAGCGCGATGCCCACCTTCGTGCGCCCCACCTTGCGCAGGTTCAGCCCCTCCATCCGCGCGGCGGCCAGAATGCCGGCCTGGCCCACGCCGACATCCAGCGTGATGGTGTCGAAAAACGCCTCGGTCTCTACCGTCGCCCCGGCCGCGCGCAGCGCACGGGCCAGCCGTTCGGTCATGAAATGCACCCGCTCGGCAATCGCGCGCAGCCCCTGGGGCCCGTGAAAGACGGCATACATGGATGCCATGACCGCCAGCAGCGCCTGGGCGGTACAGACGTTGGACGTGGCCTTTTCGCGCCGGATATGCTGCTCGCGCGTCTGCAGGGCCAACCGATAGGCCCGGTTGCCCCGCGCATCGACCGAGACGCCGACCAGCCGCCCCGGAACCTGGCGTTTGTACTCGTCACGGCAAGATAGGAAGGCCGCATGCGGCCCGCCATAGCCCATCGGCACGCCAAAGCGCTGCGAAGAGCCCACGGCGATATCCGCCCCCATCGCGCCGGGCTCGCGGATCAGGCACAGCGCCAACAGGTCCGTGGCCATCACCGCCACCGCCTTTGCGCCGTGCAGCGCATTGATCTGAGGGGTGAAATCGCGCAGGTCGCCATGCGTGCCGGGATACTGGAAAATCGCCCCGAACACGGCTTCCGGCTCCAGCACCGCCGGGTCACCGATGATGATCTCTATCCCCAGCGGCGCCGCGCGGGTCTTCATCACCGCGATGCTTTGCGGGTGGCAGTGGTGATCCACGAAGAAGCCTCGTGCCTTTGACTTCGCCACCCGCTGCGCCATCACCATCGCCTCGGCGCAGGCCGTCGCCTCGTCCAGGAGCGAGGCATTGGCCACAGGCAGCCCGGTCAGATCGGCGACCATGGTCTGGAAATTCAAGAGCGCCTCCAGCCGGCCCTGGGCGATTTCCGGCTGGTAGGGCGTGTAGGCCGTGTACCAGGCGGGGTTTTCCAGGATGTTGCGCTGAATGGCGGGTGGCATGATGGTGCCGTGATAGCCCTGCCCGATAAGCGACGTCATCACCGTGTTCTTCGCCGCGATCTCCCGCATCCGCGCCAGCAGCGCACCTTCGGACAGGGGCGCCCAGTCCAGTGGCTGGGCCTGCCGGATGCCCTGCGGCACCGTTTCGTCTATCAGCGCCTCCAGGCTTTCGGCGCCCACGACCTGCAGCATCTCTGCCATCTCTGCCGGCGAGGGGCCGATATGGCGGCGATTGGCGAAATCATAGGGGTCATAGGCGGTGGGGGTATGGGTCATCTGGCGCTCCGTCAGGGCGTTGCAGGGGCAGGGCGTTGCGGAGTCAGGACGCTTTGCGGGGGATCAGGCGATGAAATCCTTGTATTCGTCCTCGTCCATGAAAGCGTCCAGCACCGACAGGTCGTCGATCTGCATCTTGAAGAACCAGGCATCGCCCTGCGGGTCCTCGTTGACCAGCGCGGGGTTTTCGGTCAGTGCCGGGTTCGCTTCGACGATCTCGCCATCCAGCGGCGCCAGGATGTCAGAGGCGGCTTTCACGGATTCGATCACGCAGACCTCATCGCCCTTGGCAACCTGGGTTTCCGGCTCCGGCAATTCCACAAACACAACATCGCCCAATTGTTCGGCGGCGTATTCGGTAATCCCGACGACGACCAGATCGCCCTCGATGCGCAGCCATTCATGCTCTTCGGTGAACTTCATCGCCTGACCTCATTTGCGATAGCTGGGGGAATGAAACGGCAGCGGCGCCACCTGCAGGGGCAGGCGCTTGCCGCGCAGATCGCCCCAGACGGTGGTGCCGGGGGTGGCCTGCTGAACAGGCAGGTAGCCCATCGCCACGGGCCGGTCCAGCGTGGGACCGAACCCGCCCGAGGTGATCTGCCCCACCGGTTCGGCGGCGTCCTGCGCGGCAAACAGCGCCACGCCGGCACGCATCGGCGCGCGCCCCTGCGGCAGCAGACCCACGCGCCGGCGCGCCGGCCCCTGTGCCACTTCGGCCATGATGCGCGCGTCGCCCGGAAAGCCGCCCTCGCGCACGCCGCCCAGCCGCCGGACCTTCTGGATCGCCCAACCCAGCCCGGCCTCGGCGGGGCTGGTCGCCTCGTCGATATCCTGCCCGTACAGACACAGGCCCGCCTCCAGCCGCAGACTGTCACGCGCGCCCAGCCCCGCTGGCAGCACGCCGGGTTGCGCCAGCAGCGCCCGGGCAAAGGCCTCGGCCCGGCCCTCGGGCACCGATATCTCATACCCGTCCTCGCCCGTGTAGCCTGAGCGGCTGATCCACAGCGCCACCCCGTCCCAGTCCAGCACGGCCACATCCATGAAACGCATCGCCGCTGCATCCGGCACCAGCGCTGCCAGCGCGGCCTCGGCGCCCGGCCCCTGCAGCGCCAACAGCGCGCGGTCGGTCACGGCCTCGACCCCGGCCATGGCGCCCTCCAGCAGCGCCAGATCGGCGGCCTTGCGCGCGGCATTGACCACCAGCAGCAGATGATCGCCCCGGTTGGCGATCATCAGATCATCCTCGATCCCGCCGGCATCGTTGGTGAAAAAGCCATAGCGCTGCCGCCCCGGTTCCAACCCCGCCACATCGACGGGCACCAGCGCCTCCAGCCCCTGCGCCGCGCCGCGCCCGCCCAGAATGATCTGGCCCATATGGCTGACATCGAACAGCGCCGCCGCTGCCCGGCAATGCCGGTGTTCGGCCATCACGCCGGCGAACTGCACCGGCATCGCATAGCCGGCAAAACCCACCATCCGGGCGCCCAGCGCCTGATGCAGGTCGTATAGTGGTGTGCGCAACAAGGCGTTCATCGCCACCAGCCCTTCCCCTTGGCCGGTCAGCCCGGCACCTCGCCGCCACGCCGCCTTGACAGCCCGCGCGCCGGCCCGTGCCCCCTCTGTCCCTGCCCCGTCAGAGGCGCCTGAGATCGTTATCCCTTCGGCGGGCGCGCGGCGCCACTCTCCAGAGTTCCAGCGCGGATACGGTCCCTTGCACCTGAGAGTTTACCGGGGCGGTTGCTCCTTCGGCACCGACATGGCCCGCAGGCCCCGCCGGATTCTCCCGTATCCACGCAGCCTGCATAGCAACGCACTGACACCGCTGACAAGACCCCGCCGCCCCTTCATCTTGCCGAAAATACTCTGGGGGTGAGCGCCGCAGGCGCGAGCGGGCAAAGCCCCCTGCCCTGCCTGCAATTCAGGCACAGGGTTGATCAGAACCGCTCGATCAGCCGGTTAAGATACTCGCGCTCTTCTTCCGGGCGCTCCAACTCGGCCGAGCGGCGGCGGATCTCGTCCATCAATTCGCGCGCCCGCGCACGCGGGTCGGCGCCCGGCTCGGCGCCGCCCAGATCGCCCCGGGTATCCGCCTCGCCGCGC
>SKHK01000227.1 GCA_007117005.1 Paracoccaceae bacterium | reverse complement strand
GACGCTGTCGGGGTCGCGGGCGTCGGGGTCGCGGGCTTGGTCGCTGCCGGCGCCGCCGTCAGCGTTGCCGCCCCGCGCCGGCGCGATGAAAAGGTGACAGGCGCCGCAGCCGTGTCACTGGTCTCTGCCGCGATGCCCTTGTCACTCTGGGCGGGCTTTTCGGTCGTCTGTTCGGCGGGTTTCTCCGCGTGCCGCCCTGCGCGTCTCTCGGCTCGCTTCTCAGCGCGTTTCTCGGCGTTTTTTCGACCGGCTTTCCGCGTGCCTTCACGGCTGTCTTTTTCTGCAGCAGCCTGCGCCGGCGCCGTGCCTTGCCCGGTCGAAGGGCCGCCCCCCTCGCCCGCTGCTGCCGGGGCTGACGGCGCGGGCGCAGCCTCGCCGGAGGCAACCTTCGCACTGGAGCCAGGGCGCAGAAGCGCGAGCCCGGCGCCCATCTTGTCGCGCAACCGCGCGCCACCCTCCTTGCCCGCAGGCGGGGTGGTGGTGGCTGCCACGGGGGCGTCACTCTGCCCCTGCCCCTGCCCCTGCTCACGGCGCAGGCGGTTGCCCATGCGCCGGACCAGACTGCCGACCCGCCCTTCCCTTGGAGGATCCTCGAACAGGGCATCGCCGGGTCGCGCCGGGGGTTGCGGGTTGGCGGGGGTGATTTCGACCCGAGGACGCAATGGTGGCTTTGGCGACGGCTTTTGCCCCCCAGGCTGCCCCTTCGCTGCGCCCGGAGACGCCGCCGCAGACCCTGCGGCATCATCGGCGCGCCCCCGACCCGTCGCCGGGCTACCGCCCTGAGACGCTTGCGGCGGCGACACGTCCCGCCCCCGCGCCGTGGCAATACGGATCGGTTCGGCGTCTCGCTCAACCTTTGCCCGCGCCGGGATCAGATCGGCCGCGGCATCGGAAAGACCCAGAAACGGCTCGCCCGCAAAACTGCCATCGCGCGGCAATGCGACGAAGGAAACCGGGCGAAAGCCGTGATTTACAGCAAAGGCCTCGGCCTCGGCCATGATTTCGCGCGCGGCCATGGCGACCAGCGCATAATCGCCCTCGACCACATAGTCATAGGCCAGCTCATCGGCGCTGTATGGGGTCAGACCGTCGATCTCGGCCTCGATCTGCAGGCGGCGCGCCTCGTCCGTGGGGCCGGGGGCCAGGACGGTTGCGTAACGCACCTCGCTGTCGGGCATCACCAGCTTGCTGAACACCCCGTCCGGCGCGCGTTCCTGGGCCGTCGCCAGAAGCGCCGCCATCCGGGTGTCAAGATCGGCCTGATCAAAGCGCACCGCGCCCAGAGCATGCCAGCCATCGGCCTTGCGTTGCAGAACCTGAACGCCGTCGAATGACAGTTGAAGGGCAAAATTCGGTTTCATGGCGCCGGCTTACCACAATGCGCCGGGCAATCACGAGTCCCGCCGCCTCTGGCCCCGTTTTCTATAGCAGGAATCCGCCCATGCAAAGAATAAGCCCGGCAGTGATGCTGCCGGGCAACATTATTTTGACCGACGACCGCCTGACGGCGCCGGAATCGACTCAGCCCGCGACCCGGTCCAGCGCCTGCGACAGATCGGCGATCAGGTCGGCCGCGTCCTCGGTGCCGATGGACAGGCGCACCACATTCGGCGCCGCCCCCGCCGCAACCTGCTGTTCGGGCGAAAGCTGGCGATGCGTGGTGCTGGCCGAATGGATGATCAGCGACCGCGCGTCGCCCAGATTGGCCACATGGCTGAACAGCTCCAGCCCGTCCACCAGCTTGACGCAGGCATCATAGCCACCCTTCAGCGCCACGGTGAACAGCGCCCCCGCGCCGCGCGGATAAAGCCGCTGCACACGGTCATGCCAGGGCGAGGAAGGCAGCCCGGCATAGGTCACCCCCTCGACCGCGGGGTGGTTTTCCAGCCAGGCGGCAATCTGGCGCGCATTCTCCACATGCCGCGCCATGCGCAGGCTCAGGGTTTCGATACCCATCAGCGTGTAATGCGCCGCCTGCGGGTTCAGCGTCATGCCCAGGTCGCGCAGGCCTACGGCGATGCCGTGAAAGGTGAAGGCCAGGTTGCCGAAGGTCTCGTGGAATTTCAGGCCGTGATAGGCGGGCTCGGGCTGCGACAGCGACGGGAACTTGTCATTCGCCGACCAGTCGAATTTCCCGGAATCGATGACCGCCCCGCCGGTGACGGTGCCGTTGCCGGTCAGGTACTTGGTCAGCGAATGCACCACCAGCGTGGCGCCCATCTCGATGGGCCTGCACAGGTACGGGCTGGCCGAGGTGTTGTCGACGATCAGCGGAATGCCGTGGCGGTCGGCGATCTCGGCCAGGGCCGGAATGTCGGTGACATAGCCGCCCGGATTGGCGATCGATTCGCAAAAGATGGCGCGGGTGTCGGCGTCGATGGCGGCCTCCACCGCCGCCAGATCCTCGGTATCGACAAAGCTGGCCTTCCAGCCGAAACGGCGGATGGTCTGGCTGAACTGGGTCACCGTGCCGCCGTAAAGCCGGGTGGAGGCCACGATGTTGCGCCCCGGCTCCATCAGCGGGAACAGCGCCATGATCTGCGCGGCATGGCCGGAAGAGCAGCAGACGGCGCCCACGCCCCCCTCCAGCGCGGCCATGCGCTCCTGCAGCACGGCGACGGTGGGGTTGGTCAGGCGCGAATAGATGAAGCCCACCTCCTGCAGGTTGAACAGCGCCGCGGCATGGTCGGCATCGCGGAAGACATAGGCCGTGGTCTGATAGATCGGCGTCTGGCGCGCGCCGGTGGCCGGGTCCGGCCGTGCGCCGGCATGGATCTGCAGGGTGTCGAAACCGGGAGTGTCGCTCATCTTCCTCTGGCCTTTCATATCTGGACGCGCGCAGACGCTATGGCAAATCGTGGCGACGGGCAACGGGGCGCGGACGGAGCGCCGGGGGGTGCCGGCGGGAAGATCATCCGCCGCGCGCCTGAAAACCGGAACCGCGTGCCAGCCTGGCGCCGACCCCGGGGCGATGACGGGTCCGGGCGCGGCGGGCCAGCGGAACGCGGTTCTTATTCCCACCCCGCTTGCACCGCAGGCAGGCGCCGGGCTAACCAGAGGGCAACAGCGACGGAGCGGCGCCATGCCCCAGCCCTTTCACCTTGCGCTGCATGTCAGCGACCTGAACGACGCGCGCCGCTTTTACGGCGACCTGCTGGGCTGTGCCGAGGGACGGTCGGCGCCGACCTGGGTGGATTTCGACTTCTTCGGGCATCAGTTGTCGCTGCATCAGGGCAGCCCGGTGCAGACCAGCCAGACGGGGCTGGTGGGCGACAAGGCCGTGCCGATGCCGCATTTCGGCGTCGTGCTGGAGATGGAGACGTTCCGCGCGCTGGCGGACCGGCTAAGCGCGCGCGGCACGGTGTTCCTGTTGCCGCCGCAGGGCCGCTTTCTGGGCCAGCCAGGCGAGCAATGGACAATGTTCATGGCCGATCCGGCAGGCAACGCGCTGGAATTCAAGGCCTATCCGGACCCGGCCCAGACCTTTGCCAGCGGTGCGCCCGATGCGCAGGCCTGAACAGCCTTGGCCCTTGCCGGTTTGCCGGCGCCCTGCCTGACAACAGGTTTCGTCAGACCGGGCGCCGGCTGTTCGGGCATGCTCAGGTGAACATGTCGGCCACGATGCCGTTATACCAGCCGATGCTTTCCTCAAAGGTCTGGCGGCGCAGCTCGGCATCCTCGCCGGTCTGGCTGATGAAACCCTCGACAGTGGCGATCTTTTCGTCGGTCGGCTCGTAGGTGGCGCCGACCTTCACCCCGTCATCAGTGGCGATCAGCGACCAGCAGGTGTTGGCATAGCGCGCCGGGAACAGCCGCGCATCCAGCAATTCGTGCCGGATCGTATTGGCCGCGACCTTGGCTTGGCTGTTGGCCGAGAAACCGGATTTCGGCATGTCGCCCTGCGCACTCGCGTCGCCCAGAACGAAGACCTTGTCATCCATGCGCGAGCGCATGTCGGCCGGCAGCACGGGGGCCCAGCCGGCGTCATTGGTCAGGCCCGCCAGATGCGCGATCCGCCCGGCCTGTTGCGCCGGAATGACGTTGCAGACATCGACCTCTTCGACCACGCCGTCGATATCGACGGTCATCGCCTCGGGGTCCACCGACACGTTGTCACCACCGAAATCCGGGCCGATGCGTTCGATCATGCCGGGATAGTGGCGCGCCCAGCCTTCCTCGAACAGCCCCTGCTTCGAGAAGTTCTCCTTGGGGTCCACCAGCAGGATCCGGGCGGTGGGGTTCCGCTCTGTCAGCACATGCGCGACCATCGAGATACGCTCGTAGGGTCCCGGTGGGCAGCGATAGGGGTTCGGCGGCGCGACCATGGCAAAGACCCCGCCCTCGCGCATGTTCTCGACCTGCGCCTTCAGCAGTTCGGTCTGGCTGCCGGCCTTGTAGGCATGCGGCATCCGGTTCTGCGCGGCGACCGACCAGCCAGGCACGCTGTCCTCGACGAAATCGATCCCGGGCGAGATGACAAGGCGGTCATAGGGCAGCACGTCCCCGCCCGCCAGCGTCACGGTCTGCGCATCGCGGTCCACGCCGATGGCCCAGTCATGGACCACATTGATGCCATGGCGCGCGGCCAGCGTGCCATAGCTGTGGCCCAGATCCGCCAGGTCCCAGAACCCGCCCAGATAAAGGTTGGAGAAATAGCAGGTGTAATAGGTGCGCGTGGGCTCGACCAGCGTCACGTCCAGCGCGCCGCGGCTGTCGCGCGCCAGATAGCGGGCCGCCGTCGCCCCGCCCGAGCCGCCGCCGATCACCACCACCTTTGGCCGCCCGGCGCCCATCACGGCGGGCGCGGCCAGCACCGCGCTGCCTGCAGCCATTCCGGCCAGAACCGTTCTACGCTTGATTGTCATTGGTCTTCCTCCCTGTCGTTCAACGCGTTGGTCTCAGTCGTCGATCGTGGCGAAATAGGCCGCCAGCGCGGCGATGTCCTCGTCTTCCAGCCGCCGGGCGATGTTCTGCATCGTGCTGTGCGGGCGCAACCCCTCGCGATAGGCATGCATGGCCACGACGAACCGGTCCTCGGGCCAATGGGTGATCGACGGGATGCCGGCCGCCGCGCCGTCGCGCTGGTGGCAGGTGGTGCATTCGCTGGCGAGATACTCGCCCCATTCGCGGTCACCCCGGATTTCCAGCACTTCGGGCGGCAATTCCACCTCGACCCGGCGTGCGGTGGGCTCGGCCTCGGGGATGTCGGCGGGCTGGTCGGAATAAAGCCGGATGAAGGCCAGAAGGTCGGCGCGGTCATCAGCGTCCTCCAGCCCCGGATAGCTCATCCGCGTGCCGGAGACGAGCGCGTAGGGGTTCTCGATATAGGCGTCGAGCGTCCGGTAGGTCCAGGTGAGACCGTCGCGCCCCATGCGGATGATCGAGTCCGAATAGGGGAAATCGGCAATCGCCGCCGCCCGGCGGCCGAACACCCGGTTCAGTTGTGGGCCGATCCCGTCTTCGGCGCCCCGCCCCATCTCATGGCAGGCGGCGCATTCGAATTCCCACAATTCGCGGCCATGCTCGACATCGCCCAGCGCCACGGCGCGGGGGAAGGTGGTGGTGACCTGCGCGATATCGGGGGCGCCCTCGCCGCCGTCGGACGCTGCCGGGCCCGGCGCGGCAAGCACCAGCGCTGCGGCCAGTGCGGCCACCGAAACGGTCGGCAGCCGAAGGCGGCTTCTGCCAAGGCTATTCATCGTCATCTTGCACAAGCTCCGTCGATCGATCGTGACCTTACCAGCAACAGGCCTTCACGCAAATCGCCGCACCGACGCCGCAAATGTGTTTGAATGGCGCCGAAACCACAAGCCAGCCGCAAGGAAAAGGGAAGTTTTTCAGCATCATGCGGGCGCGGCAGAACCATCGCCCCGCCGCGCCCGCGCATGCGTGAATACCCGCTCGGAAAACACCCTGCCCCGGACAACACCGTTCCGGCACGCGTTGCGATGGCCGCGCGCGGCGGCCATCGGAGCAGGCGAGCAGTCGCTGCGCGCATCATTCGGCAAAACTCGAAAGATAGGCGATCAGGGCCTGCCGTTCCTGGGCATCACGCACCCCGCGAAAGGACATGCGGTTGCGCGGCAGATGCTCACGCGGGTTTTCAAGGAAGGCGTCCAGCGTGGCATTGTCCCAGACCATGCCATCCTCGCCCGCGCCGGTCAGCACGGGCGAATAGCGAAACCCGTCCTGCGCACCGACCGCTGCGCCGTAGACGCCGTTCAGCTGCGGGCCCGTCACGTGGCGCGCACCCTCGCCCACCTGATGGCAGGCCTGGCACTGGCGCCATGCGGCCTCGCCGGCGGCGATCTGCTCGGGGCTGTAGGCGGCGGGCGCGGCGGCCTCTTCCTCGGCCTCGGCCTCGGGCGCGGCTTCAGCGTCGGGCGCTTCCTCGGTGGCATCGGTGCCGATATCCGCCCCCGAGGCCTGGGCCAGGGCCATGTAGATGGCGTGGCGGGCCTCCAGATGCGGATCGTCGGGTGTCACCTCCAGCACCTCGGCACGCATGGACACCGTGACCTCTGGTCCGCAATCGCTCATGCAGGGTTCCTGCGTGAAGCGGGGCCATTCGGTTTCCACACGGTCATCCATGTAAAAGCCGTCTTCGTTGGGCAGCCGCACCTCGGTGAAATTCTCGTGGCTCAGCTCGAAATCGTCATCCACCAGATCGTTTAGATAGAGCAGGTAAGCGGTGATCGCATAGACCTCGTCGGGTTCAAGCGACTGCGCGTTGCCATAGGGCATGGCGCGGTAGACATAGTCGAATACGGTCGACAGATACGGCCAGTACGAGCCAATGGTCTTGGACGGGTGCTCATGCGTCAGCGTGCCGAAGCCCCCCGCCACCACCGGCCAGGCGCCGACCCCTTCGCCGAAGGTGCCGTGGCAATGGGCGCATTGTGCCTCGTACAGGTCCTCGCCCGTCCAGACATCGCCGCGCCCCTCTGGCAGGCCGGCGCCATCAGGGCGGATGTCGATATCCCAGGCCGCGACCTCCTCGGGCAATGCCAGACGGCCCGGCATGTCGGTCTCGGCCAGCGCGGGCGCGCCGATCACCAGCGCCAGCGCGCTTGTCTTAAGCAACCTCGACATTTTCCACCTCCCCGCTGGAATGGACCTGCCAGGTCTGGATTCCGTTCATGTGATAGATCGACGCCGTGCCGCGGAATTCGCGAAGCGCCTGCTTGGTGGGCTGGACATAGCCGGCGCTGTCGATGGCGCGCGACTGGATCAGGAGCGGGCTGCCGTCCCAGTCGAATTCGTAATAGAAACGGTGCAGCGACTTATCCAGGCTGGGTCCGTCGATGCGCGCATGCTGCCAGTTGCGTCCGCCGTCGATAGACACGTCCACGCGCTGGATTGTCCCCACGCCGGACCAGGCCAGCCCGGTGATGACGGTCGGCCCGCGGCCGTGATAGATCGGTGCCTGCGGGCTGGGGCTGGTGATGACGGATTTGGCGTGCATCTCCCAGGTGAAGCGGCGCGCGCGGCCATCGGCCAGGAGGTCGGTGTATTTCGAGGTCTCCTCGCGGTGATGCCAGGGCGCGTCGCCGACCTCGATCCGGCGCAGCCACTTGACCCACATGTTGCCTTCCCAGCCCGGCACCACCAGCCGCACCGGGTAGCCCTGTTCGGGGCGCAGTGCCTCGCCGTTCATCCTGAACGCCACCAGACAGTCGTCGAGCGCCTTTTCCATCGGGATCGAGCGCGACATGGCCGAGGCATCGGCCCCCTCGGCCAGCACCCAAGCGCCATTCGTCTGCACGCCCGCGTATTCCAGCAGCGTGCGTAGCGGCACACCAGTATACATGCAGTTGTGGATCATGCCGTGGGTGAATTGCGCGCCGTTAAGCTGCGCGCCGCGCCATTCCATGCCGGTGTTGGCCGCGCATTCCAGGAAATAGACCCGGTTTTCGCGCGGAAAACGCATCAGGTCCTGCAGGGTGAAGACCATCTCACGCTCGACCAGCCCGTTGATCATCAGCCGGTATTCCTGCGGCGCGATCTCGGCGACGCCGGCATGGTGGCGCTCGAAGCAAAGGCCGTTGGGGGTGATGATCCCGTCAAGCTCATGAATGGGGGTGAAATTGACGGAACTGGCGGTGTCGGCGGTCAGCCATTCGACATTGCGCCGGATCACATGCGCCTCATGCGGCGAGGGCCGGCCATAGGGGGCCGCATCCACACCGTCACCCAGGAACTGCGCCCAGGGCTGCACCTCGGTGATCATCGGATCGGGGGTGGTGGCGCGCGCCGGCACCAGCCCCGCGATCATCCCCGCCCCGGCGAGCCCCGCGCCGCCCAGAAAGCGGCGACGGCTTGTGCCGCCCGGCTTGTCCTCCGGTTTCGTCATTGTCGCTATCTCCTCCCCTTCCACCAGCGCCGCATCCTCGCGCGTCAGCCGGTCACAACCTCGATGGTCTCGTTCCCGGGCACGCTGACGCGGCCCTGTTTGCGGATATGATCACTCACCACGTCCCAGATCTGCGGGCCCTCGGTCCCTTCGGTCACGCTGGCCCAGCCTGCGACGGTATAGGCGCGGTCCATGTCCAGCGCCTCGCCGCTGGCCAGATGCGTCAGGCCGGTGATGCGTTCGCCCATGGGCCGGTCCACCGCGATGCGGTAGCCAAGGCCGCCCACCCGCACCATGTCGCCGCCCTGCTGAAAATAGGGATCGGGGTGAAACAGGTTCTCGGCGATATCCTCCATCGCACCGTGAATTTCCGCCCCCGTCATCTGGCGCCGATAGGCCTGGCCATAGGTCATGGCGGTGACGTTGAAGACATCCTCGCGGGTGATCGGGTCGCCGGGCATCAGCGACGGCCCCCAGCGCACCCCGGGCGACAGCGCGATCTCGGCGTCGCGCTCTTCCATCAGCGCGGTGCAGATCAGGTCATCCCAGGTGCCGTTGAAGTTGCCGCGCCGGTAGAGCAGGCTGTCGGTATGGCCCAGCACCTCGGCCAGTTCCTCGGCAAAGGGCGCGCGTTCCGCGGCCACCAGCGCGGCCATCTCCGGGTCGGGGTCGATGGCATCGGCAAAGACCGGGATCAGCCGGTGGCGAAAGCCCAGCATCTGCCCGTCCCGCACATCCAGGTCCAGCCGCGTCACGAACTTGCCGTTCGAGCCCGAGGCGATCAGCAGCGTCTGCCCCACCAAAAGCGGCTCTGGCAGCGCGTCATGGGTGTGGCCGGTCAGGATCACGTCGATCCCCTGCACCCGGGCGGCCATCTGACGGTCCACGTCGAAGCCGTTATGCGACAGCACCACCACCAGGTCGGCGCCCTGTGCGCGCACCTCCTCGACCATCGCCTGCATGCGCGCCTCGCGGATGCCGAAGCTCAGGTCGGGGAACATCCAGGCGGGGTTGGCGATGGGGGTATAAGGGAAAGCCTGCCCGATGACGGCCACCAGCGCGCCGCCGCGTTCGAAAAGGCGGTAGGGTTCGTAGACCGGCTCGTTCCAGTCGGTGTCGAAAATGTTCTGGCCCAGGAAGGCGAAGGGCAGGCCAGAGACGATCTGATCCACCCGGTCGGCGCCCAGGGTGAATTCCCAGTGCGAGGTCATGGCATCCACGCCCAGCGCGTTCATCAGATTGACCATGTCCTGCCCGTCGGTCCGCAGCGCGGGCAGCGAGCCATGCCAGGTATCGCCCCCGTCCAGCAGCAGCGCGTCCGGGCGGTCGGCGCGGATGGCACCCACCAGGGTGGCGATCCGGTCCAGCCCGCCCATGCGGCCGTAAGCCTGGCCCAGCGCCTCGAACTCCACATGCGTCAGGGCGTGGGCCATGGCGCTGGTGCGCTCCAGGCCATAATGCGCCAGGAAGTCCTCGCCCACCAGATGCGGCGGCTGGCCGCGCGCATCGCCCCCGCCCAGCTTGACCGACGCCTCGCGAAACCAGATCGGCTGCGTCTGCGCGTGCAGGTCGGTCAGGTGGATCAGCGTGACATTGCCGAAGGTGTCGAAGTCCAGCAGATCACTCTGGCTCAGCCGTTGCTGGGCTGCCAGCCGCCCCCACTGACCAGATGCGGCGGGGCCAAGCAGCGCCGAGGCGGCGAGACTGGCTTGCAGGAAGTGGCGGCGCGAGATCATCGGGGCTCCATACCGTAAGGGCATGCGGCACCGGCCACGGCAAATGCCGCGTCAGGCCAGGGGCCGGGTTGTGTGGGGGCGCGCAGTTTGGCGCGCGCAGTTTGGCGCGGAGTCAGGCGACCTCGATATCCGCCGTCGCCTCGTAGACATCGCCGTTGTCATCGTGCCAGGCGAAGTGGAAGGTGCCGCTTTCAGGCACCTCGGCCTCGAACTCGATGAACGGGTTGGCGGCCAGGCTGGGCTCGATCTCCATCTCGATCACCGTGTCACCGTTGAAGGTGCAGATGAAGCGATGGATGATGTGGCGCGCCACACGCTCGCCGTCGGAATCCAGCCTTTCGCCGTTTTCCATCGGATGGTTGGCAAGCGTCCTGATCAGCACGACCTCGCCGGGCGAAGCGCTCCGGGGCACGCGCACACGGGGGCGGGCGTCGATTCTTTCCATGATATCCTCCCTATGCTTCAGCCGCCGCAGCCGCCGATGGTCACCCGCACGCGGGCGCTGGCCTGCACGAAGCCGCCATCCTCCATCTCGGCCAGCGCGATCACGTCCATCGTTTCGGCCATGCGGATGCGGGTGGACAGCGTGCGGCTGCCGGCACGCGGGCCGAAATGGACGGTGCAAACCTCCGGATTGGGGTTGGCAGGCGCCAGGATGCGGATCGACCGCGCACCGGGGCAAGCCACCTCGACCCCCACGGCGTTGCCGTTTTCCGCGATCTGCGGGGCCGAGATGGTCAGCGGCCCCTCGCCCGGTGTGGCGCCATCGGTGAAGCGGGCGATCAGATCGCCGGCATCGGTTGCCGCCTGTGCGGGCAGGGGCATCAGCGTCACCGCCAGCCCGGCCGAGGCCACGGCAAGGATGCGTCTGCGCGATATCGTCATGGGTTCCTCCCTTCATTAAGCCCGCCTCCTCCAGCGAACCGCTCAAGGTGATTGCGACCTTGTGCCGCACCATGCTGCGGGAAAAACATATGTCACGCAAATGATTTTATTTTTTTAATATTGTTTTCTTGTAATCACCTGACCTCACGCCATCCGTCATGCTGCCCCGCGGCATAAACGCCGCTGCCATATATGCCTGAAGAAAAGGCACTTGCGTGACTGCGGGGCCCGGCCATCTGCGACCTTGCCGCAGCGCCGAGAAACAGTTAAAAAAATTTGATATTGAGCCTGGCGGGCGCTGGATCAGCCGCCTGCACAAACCGTGGCCGGCCATTTAGGGAAGAAACACATGCATATCTGCGAAGGTGATTCGGGCACGGCCATGCGCCTGAACGAGTTCGCGCCGGAGTTCGAGGCGCGCAGCACCGCCGGGCCGGTCAGGCTGGCGGACTACCGTGGCCGATGGCTGCTGTTCTTCTCTCACCCGGCCGATTTCACGCCGGTCTGCACCTCTGAATTCGTGGCCCTGGCCCGGGCAGCGCCGCGTTTCGAGGCACTGGGCTGCGCCCTTCTGGGCCTGTCGGTGGACAGTCTTTACAGCCATATCGCCTGGCTGCGCGATATCGAGGCGCGGCTGAACCTGCTCATCCCCTTTCCAGTTGTCGAAGACCCGTCGATGGCGATTGCCCGCGCCTACGGCATGCTGGACCCGGCGGCGGTGTCATCGGCCACGGTGCGCGCGACCTTCGTGATCGATCCCGAGGGCATCATGCGGGCGATGATCTGGTATCCGATGAGCGTCGGCCGTTCGGTCGATGAACTGCTGCGCCTGGTGGCGGCGCTTCAGGCCGCCGACCGCCAGCAGGCATCGGCCCCCGCCGGCTGGCAGCCTGGCGCAGCGCTGCTGGAGACCGGCGCGCTGACCCTGGATGAGGCCCTCGCCCGCCCGGATGATGAAACGCCGTGGTATCTGAGCGAGCGCAAGCCATGAACACCACCGGCCAGCCACTGGCGGCCTTGCAGCGCGACATCGGCGCCATGGCCGGGCTGCTGCGCGTGATGGGCAATCCGCAAAGGCTGTCCATCCTGTGCCTTCTGGCAGAGCGCGAATGCCCCGTCGCCGAAATCGGCGCGGCGCTGGGCATCAGTCAGCCAGGGCTGTCGCAGCACCTGGCGCAGCTGCGCGATGCCGGTTTCGTAAAGACCCGCCGCGAGGCCCGGCACATTCACTACGCCCTGGCAGACGCGCGCATCCGGCGCCTGCTGGAAGCCCTGGATGCCAACACGGACGCGCCACGCGCGGCCCTTGCACCAACAGCCACCCGGCGCCCCATCGGCGAAGCCGCCCAGTTCGCCCGCGTTCAGACCCGACCGCGCCGCTGAACTCTCTGCCACATCCTTTGCCGCCGCACCCTCTGCCGCCGCGGGCAGGTCGCCAGCGAGGGTCATAGCCCTGACGGACCGTCACGCGGTTTGTGAAAGGGACGGGACGCGGATGAACGCAGCGTGCTCGCGGCCACGCCCTGCGGCCCGGCGCAAAGGGTCAGTCGCCGACGCGCGTATAGGTCCCCTCGCCGCGCAGGATGCCGCGAAACCCGCCGGGTTCGTCCAGCGAAAAGACGATGATCGGCAGATGGTTGTCCCGCGCCAAGGCGATGGCCGAGGCATCCATCACGTTCAGATGCTGCGCCAGAACCTCGTCATAGCTGACCCGGTCGAAGCGTTTGGCGTCGGTGTGTTTCTTCGGGTCCTTGTCATAGACCCCGTCAACCTTGGTGCCCTTGAAGATCGCCTGACAGGCCATCTCTGATGCGCGCAGCGTCGCCGCGGTATCGGTGGTGAAATAGGGGTTGCCGGTGCCGGCGGCAAAGATGCAGACGCGGCCCTTTTCCAGATGCCGCACTGCGCGGCGGCGGATGTAGGGCTCGCAGACCTGATCCATCGGAATGGCACTGATCACGCGGGTATAGACGCCCATCGATTCCAGCATCGACTGCATGGCCAGCGCGTTCATGACCGTTGCCAGCATGCCCATGTAATCGGCGGTGGTGCGCTCCATCCCCTCGGCCGAGCCCTGCAGGCCCCGAAAGATGTTGCCGCCGCCGATGACCATGCAGATCTCGACCCCCAGATCATGGACCGATTTCACCTCTTCGGCGATGCGGCGCACGGTGGCGGGGTTCAGGCCATAGCCCTGATCGCCCATCAGCGCCTCGCCGGAAATCTTCAGCATGACGCGGGTATAGGCGGGGGCGGCATCGGCCATGCTTGGGACTCCTGCAAGGGCGGGGGCGGTTTCAATCGGTGCCAAAATGTCGCAAACCGGGGCCGGGTTCAACGCCCATTCCGCCCCCAGCATCCGAAGATGACGCACCGATGCCCCTGCCCCGGAAAGCACCGACCGATCCGTCCCTGCCGCCCCCCGGCCGCCCGGTGCTGATTGCCGGGCCGACGGCAAGCGGCAAATCGGCGCTGGCGCTGCGCATCGCGCAGGCGCAGGGGCGAGTGATCATCAATGCCGATGCGCTGCAGGTCCATGATGCCTGGCGCGTGCTGACCGCCCGGCCCGGACCCGAGGAAGAAGCCGCGGCGCCGCATCTGCTTTACGGCCATGTGCCGCGCGGGGCGGCCTATTCGGTGGGCCACTGGCTGCGCGAGGTGGCGCCCCTGCTGGCGCGCCACCCCGATGCGGTGATCGTCGGCGGCACGGGGCTTTACCTTTCTGCGCTGACCGAAGGGCTGGCCGATATCCCCGCCACGCCCCCCGCGATTCGCGCGCAGGCCGATGCCCGACTGCGCGCCGGCGGTATCGCGGCGCTGCTGGCCGATCTGGATGCCGCCACCGCGGCGCGTATCGACCGACAGAACCCCGCCCGCGTGCAGCGCGCATGGGAGGTGTTGCAGGCCACGGGACGGGGGCTGACGGAATGGCAGGCGCTGACCCCGCCGCCGCTGCTGCCGCGCGAACAGGCAACGCTGATGGCGCTGGCGCCTGACCGCGGCTGGCTCGCCACCCGGATTGCGCAGCGATTCGCCCTGATGCTGGCCGGCGGCGCGCTGGACGAGGCCCGCGCCGCCCTGCCCCACTGGCCCGATGCCCCCCCCGGCCCCGCCGCGCCGCTATGGACCCGGGCCATCGGTGCGGCGGAACTGATCGCCCATCTGCGGGGCCAGATATCGTTGGCCCAGGCCGAGGCAGCCGCAACACTGGCCACCCGCCAATATGCCAAACGCCAGTCCAACTGGTTCCGAAACCGGCTGGGGCACTGGCCGCAACGCGCCCTGCCCTGAGCCGATGAGTCACCCAAAGGCCACGCCTGCCCGGTGATTCTGCCGATCTGCGGTAAAATGGTCTTGGGTTCGACGTGATCGCGTCCCTACTCTGGCCGCAATCTGCTGCCAGCAACGACCCGAAAAGAAGGTCCGACATGACAATCATCCCCGACGCACCATCCCGGTTGCGCATGACGCCGATTTCCCGCCTCGCCGCCGGCGGGCGCTGGCGCGTGGAGGCGATGCGCGCCCTGCGCGAGCCGGTGCTGATCTGGTTCACCCAGGGCCAGGGCCGCATCACCGTCGCCGGCACCACCCGCGGCTATGGCCCGAACAACGCCGCCTTCATCCCGCCCGGCGTCATGCACGGCTTCGAGGTGGCGCCCCGCGTGCAGGGCAGCGTGGTGTTCTTCGGCCGCGAACACGGGCTGCACCTGCCGGACCGGCCGCATTTCCTGCGCCCGCGCGACCCGGTTTCGCAGAAGGAACTGATCAACACGCTGGAGGCGATCCAGCGCGAACTGGAAAGCAGCCGCGCCAGCGCGCATCGGGCTGCCCGGCACCACCTGGGCCTCCTGGGTGTCTGGCTGGATCGCCAGATCGAACGCGAGGAACGCAAGGACGTGCTGCCCGGAAGGCCGCTTGCCGCTCAGGCGCTGGTCGCCCGCTATGCCGCCCTGCTGGAGCGGGATTTCCGGTCGAACCTGGCCGTGGCCGATTTCGCCGCCGCGCTGGGGATCACCCCCACGCATCTGACCCGCGCCTGCCGGGCCACCTGCGGAAAGAGCGCGCATATGCTGCTGGAGGATCGGGTCCTGTTCGAGGCCCGGCGCCTGCTGTCGGAAACCCACCTGCCGATAAAGGACGTGGCGCAGATCCTGGGCTACAACTCGGCCGGCTACTTCACCCGTGCGTTTCAGAAGGCCGAGGGCATGACCCCGTCGGCCTTTCGCAAGCGCCCGAGCCAGCAGCCCGTGGTGCCGAAGGGGTAGAGCGGGATCCAGGGACCGCAAACCGCGCGGCGCCCGGTCGCACCACCACGCCCGTATGACAATGGCCACGTTTGGGCATGAAGCGCCGTGACCAGCCGCGCTGGTTGATGCAGGCCCGTTGCCCAGGCACGCTGGACAGATCACCGCCTCGTCGCCAAGGAGCCGCCTGACGATGCAGCACCCCCCACGCCTTCCCTGCCTGGCCCTGATTGTTGCGCTTGGCGCGGCGACGGGTGCGTCGGCGGCTTCGACCGGAGAGGTCGAGCAGGGCCGCGCGCTTTATGCCCAGCATTGCGCGGCCTGCCACGGCGCTGATCTGGAAGGCGCACCCGATTGGCAACGCCCCGGGCCTGATGGCCGTTATCCAGCCCCGCCGCATGACGAGACCGGCCATACCTGGCACCATGGCGACGTGATGCTGCTGGACTACACGCGCCGCGGCGGGCAGGCCTATCTGGACGACCTGGGCGTGGTGTTCGACTCCGGCATGCCTGCTTTCGGCGACATCCTGAGCGATGACGAGATCCGCGCGATCCTGGCCTTCATCCGTTCTACCTGGCCCGAGGAGATACAAGCGTTTCAGGCCGCGAGAACTGCGGCGGAAACCGCGGATTAGCGCATGCCGCCCTGAAACGGATTGCGGCGCCACGCTTTTCACCATTCCAGAACAAGGGGATAGAGCCGTCCGCAAGAGCGCGGATGAACGTGACACGTTCGGCTGAACCCGGCAGGCAAGGGGCACCCCCCGCCCGGCAGGTGCGCCGGATGATCTGACGATGCGTCACCAGCGCCATGCGACATTGCGGGTCGGCTTGTCATGGAACTGTCATGCAGCCGTGTCATGGCCGTTACATGGCGGCCCTATCCGGTCTTCACCGGGCGCCGGTACCGCAACGGGCCGGGCGCCGCCGGGTAGAGTGCAGAACGAACTGGAGACACCATGACCCGTCTGTCCCTTCTCATTTCCTCCGCGTCGCTGGCCCTGGCCACCGCCGCCAGTGCCGGATCGATCGACCCCGAACTGCCCGAATACAGCCCTGTCTCTGGCGTGTCGGGCAATCTGGTGTCCATCGGCTCCGATACGCTGAACAACCTGATGACCCTGTGGTCCGAAGGGTTCCGCCAGCATTACCCCAACGTCGCCATCCAGATCCAGGGCGCCGGCTCGGGCACCGCCCCGCCCGCGCTGATCGAGGGGACCGCCCAGTTCGGCCCCATGTCGCGCCCCATGCGTGGCACCGAGATCGAGGAATTCGAGGGCCGTTTCGGCTTTGAACCCACGCCGCTGCGCGGCGCCATCGACGGCATCGGCGTCTTCGTGCATCGCGACAACCCGGTCACCTGCATCTCGCTGCAAGAGGTTGACGCCATCTTCTCGTCAACCCGCAACGGCGGCGCGGATGAGGCGATCACCACCTGGGGCCAGCTTGGCGCCGAGGGCGACTGGGCAGACCGTCCGATCTCAGCCTATGGTCGCAATTCGGCGTCCGGCACCTTCGGCTTTTTCCGTTCCGTCGCCCTGTTCGGTGGCGATTTCAGCGCTGATGTGCGCGAACAGCCCGGTTCCTCGACCGTGATCCAGGGCGTCGCGGCCGACCTTGGCGGCATCGGCTATTCGGGCGTCGGCTATGCCACGGCGGACGTGCGGGCGCTGGAGATTCGCGGCGATGACGGCGTGTGCTACAGCACGGATGACGCGCCGTCGGGTGCGTATCCGATTGCGCGGTTCCTGTATGTCTATATGAATGTCGACCCCAACACCCCGCTGGAGCCGCTGCGCGCCGAATTCGTGCGCTACGTCTACAGCCAGCAGGGCCAGCAGGATGTGGTGCGCGCCGGTTTCTTCCCGGTGAATGCCTTCATCGCGAATGGCGATCTGGAAGTCTTCGGGCTGCTGGACTGACACCTGCCTGACACCCTTGCCGGCCTGCGCCCGTTACCGCGCGGGCCGGCACCTTTCTTATTCCCCCATAGCCGTGACAGGCAGGCCGCATGACCGATATTCCGCAAACCGGACACAGCGCCGCCGAGCGCGCCGAACGCAAGCGCCAACGCGCGATGAACACCAGGCGCAGCGTGGTCTGGGGCGAGAAGATCGCCCGCGGCGTCATCACCGTGGGTGGGCTGATGGTGATCGTCGCCGTGCTGGGCATCATGGTGTTCCTGATCCGCGTGGTGCTGCCGCTTCTGGCCGAGGGCGAGGTGCACGGCTCCGTGCGCTTTCAACTTGATACAGAACAGGATGTGATCTGGCTGAACGGGGACGAATTCCAGACCCTTGGCCTTGCCGTGGCCGCCGAGGGGCGCATCATCACCTTCCATATTCCCACCGGCACGGAAATCACCCGTGACCAGTTCGATTTCGGCGGTGCCGAGGTGACGGCGGTCGCCGGAACGCTGAGCCGCGACCGGGTGGCCTTTGGCTTTGACGACGGCACCGTGCGCTTTGCCGAGCTGGGCTTTCGGACGGAAACGACATCACGCCGTAACCTGCCGCAGGGGTTGCAGGCGCTGGACGAGCGCGACCGCGTGCTGGACGGGCGGGTCTTTACCGAAGTCGGCACCGGTGATTTCCGCACGCTTTCCAGCGCGCTGGAACTTGGCGCGCCAGAATCCGTCTCTGACCTGCCCGTGATCGCCGTCGACTACCGTCTGGGCGGCAGCGCCACCCGCCCCACCCGCGCGCTGGCCAGCGTCGATGCCGCCAATGTGGTCCGCGTCACGCGCACGCGCAGCCAGGTCAACATGATGACCGGGCAGGAGACCGTCACCGCCACCACAACGGAACTGCCCGCCTTGAACCTGGCGCCGGGGGTCAGTGTCACCGGCGTGCTGCTGTCGGGTGGCGGTGATCGGCTGCTGGTGGCCACGGATGACGGCATGCTGCACCGGTATGACCTGCGCAACCTGGACGCTCCGCAACTGGCCGAACGCATCCGCGTGGCCGATCCCGGCGTGGCCGTCACGTCGATGACATTCCTGTCGGGCGAGGACGCGCTGGTCGTCGGCAGCGAGGATGGCGCCATCGGGGTCTATTTCCGCCTGCAGACCGGCACGCCGGACACCACGGACGGGCGCGAGATGATCCGCGCGCGCAGCCATGCCCCGATGCCGGCCGCTGTCGTCAGCCTGTCCGAGGGGCAGCGGCAAAAGGAATTCGTCGCCGTCGATGCCGAGGGCAATGTCTGGGTCTATCATTCGACCTCGGAACAGGTGCTGTTCCGGCTGGCGCGGTCGGGCGATGTGACGACCTCGTCGATCGGCATGATCTTCCCGCGCTCCAACGGCACCATGCTGGTCAGCCAGGGGGGCGAGATCGAGGCCTGGCAATATACCCAGCGCCATCCGGAGGTGACCCTGCGCACCCTTTTCGGCCGTGCCTGGTACGAAGGCTACAGCGCGCCGGAATTCGTCTGGCAGTCCACCGCCGGCACGGATCTGGTAGAGCCGAAATTCTCGTTGATACCGCTGGTCTTCGGCACCATCAAGGCCGCGACCTATGCGATGCTCTTTGCCGTGCCCATCGCGCTGATGGCGGCGATCTACACCTCGGAATTCGTGGACAAACGCGTGCGCGCCACGGTCAAGCCGATGATGGAGATGATGGAAAGCCTGCCCACGGTGGTGCTGGGTTTCGTCGCAGCCCTGATCCTGGCCCCGCTGGTGGAGGAATTCATCGGCGCGGTGCTCTTGGGTTTCTTCGCGCTGCCAACGGGGCTGATGCTGGGCGCCTTTGCCTGGCAGATGCTGCCCGTTCAGACCGCGCTGCGCTATGACGGTTTCCCGAAATTCGTCGCCATGGGCGCGATGGTGCTGGCCACGGCCGTGGTCGCCGCGCAGGTCGGCCCGGTATTCGAGCGCGTGCTTTTCGACGGCGATTTCAGGGCCTGGACGGCCGGGCGCCACGGCACCGGCACGCCCTTCATGTTCCTGATCCTGCTGCCGGCGAGCTATCTGATGGTCACCTATGCCTTTCGCAAGACGCTGGGCCATCATTACCGCGCTTATCTGGGCGACCGCGACCGCGCGCGCGCCGGGCGCGTCGATGCGCTGCGCTGGATCGTCATGCTGGCGGCGGCGATGGGGCTGTCGTGGGCGCTGGCCGCTCTCTTGACAGCCATCGGCTACGACCCCCGCGGCGGGTTCATCGACAGCTACCAGCAGCGCAACGCGCTGGTGGTGGGCTTCATCATGGCCTTTGCGGTGATCCCCAACATCTACACCCTGGCCGAGGACGCGCTGAATTCGGTGCCCGCGCATCTGCGCTCGGCCTCGCTGGCCTGCGGGGCGACGCCCTGGCAGACAGCGATCTGGGTGATCCTGCCGACGGCGGCATCCGGCGTCTTTTCGGCGGTGATGATGGGCATGGGCCGCGCGGTGGGCGAGACGATGATCGTGGTCATGGCCGCCGGCAACACGCCGATCATGGAATGGAACATCTTTTCCGGCCTGCGCACGCTGTCGGCCACCATCGCCATCGAACTGCCCGAGGCGGTGCGCGACGGCACCAATTACCGGGTGCTGTTCCTGGCCGCGCTGACGCTGTTCGTCATGACCTTCGTCATCAACACCATCGCGGAACTGATCCGCCAGCGCTTCCGCAAGCGCGCCTTCCAGCTTTAAGGGGTCCGGGCCGATGAGCGTATCGCAGGAACACGACATCCCCGCATCGGGCGTCACCGGGCTGGCCGGTATCGCCGCGCGCGAGGCCACGCAGCAAACCCCGCGCGGCCGCCGCGTGCGCCGCTTCAGCGCCGATCTCTCGGCGGTGGGCGAGCCCGCGCTATGGGCCTTCGGGGGCGCGCTGGCGCTGGGCATCATCCTGATCGCCGGGTTTCTGGCGATGATCGCCTGGAACGGTTTTGCGACCTTCTGGCCCAAGCCTGTCGAGCGTGTGGAACTGACCAGCGGCGAGGTGCTGGCCGGCGTGCCCACGCGCGGCGGCCCCTACCGGCCGGGCGCGGCGGTGCTGGACCAGCTGGACGCGGAAACCCGCGCGGCCATCGCCGCCAATGACGGTTTCGCCCACCGGACCCTGTATCAGACCGCCAATTTCGACCTTTACGGCGATGATTTCCGCTGGGTGTCGGATTTCGAGGTCGCCGGGATCACCCGCCCCGATGACTTCTTCTACATCGAGCGCCAGCAATGGGGCGTCTTCATCGGCCGGATCGTGGGGCTGGAGGTCGATGGCGCGGCTGTCGAGATCACGCCCGACCGTCTGGCCCGCGAACACCGCGCCGCGCGCCAGCGCTTTGCAGCGATCCGCGGTCTGGAGCGCGGCGATATCGGCCGCATCAACGCGCTGATCGAACGCGAGCGCCTGGCCATCCGCCGCGCCGAGATCCGACTGGGCGAGGAAAGCCCCGAGGCGCAGGCCTCCATCGCCGAAAGCCAGGCGCGCATCGCCGAATTGCAGGCCGAATTCGAGACCCTGCAGGCCCGCGCCAGCGCCATCCGCGCCGAGGACCGCACCACCCGCATCACGCTGGAAGAGGTCAACGGCCGGCAAGTGGAAACCGAATTCAGCCAGATCGTGCGGTTTTTCCCGGCCAACACGCTCAGCCTGACCGAGAAGATCGGCATCTACCTGTCGCGCTGGTGGGAATTCGTTTCGGCCGAACCGCGCGAGGCCAACACCCAGGGCGGCGTGCTGCCGGCGATCTTCGGCACCGTGGCGATGACGCTGCTGATGGTCGTCTTTGTCGCCCCCTTCGGCGTGATCACGGCGCTTTACCTGCGCGAATATGCCAAGCAGGGGCGGCTGACCTCGATCATCCGGATATCGGTCAACAACCTGGCCGGGGTGCCCAGCATCGTCTACGGCGTCTTTGGACTGGGCTTTTTCGCCTATGCCATGGGCGGGACCATCGACCAGGTGTTCTTCCCCGAGGCGTTGCCCAACCCCACCTTCGGCAAGGGCGGTATCCTCTGGGCCTCACTGACGCTGGCGCTGCTGACCGTGCCGGTGGTGATCGTGGCGACGGAAGAGGCGCTGTCGGCCGTGCCGCGGTCCATGCGCGAGGGCTCGCTGGCCTGCGGGGCGTCGAAATGGCAGACCATTCGCTACATCGTGCTGCCAAAGGCGATGCCGGGCATCATGACCGGGATGATCCTGGCCATGGCGCGCGGCGCGGGCGAGGTGGCGCCCTTGATGCTGGTCGGCGTGGTGAAACTGGCCCCGGCGCTGCCGGTGGACGGGATCGCCCCCTTCATCCACCTTGACCGCAGCTTCATGCATCTGGGCTTTCACATCTTTGACGTGGGCTTCCAGTCGCGCAACTCAGAGGCCGGCATCCCCATGGTTTTCGTCACCACGGTGCTGCTGCTGACCCTGATCATCACCATGAATGCCAGTGCGATCTACATTCGCAACCGCCTGAAGCGCAAATATGCCAGCGGCGAATTCTGAAGGACCCCCGGACATGGCAACCGCCCAGACTACCGCCCAGACCACCCCCCCGCGCAGCGATGGGATCGAGCCGACCGTCTACCACCCCAGGGAGGGCGGCCAGGGATCGGCGCTGGACATCCGCAATTTCAACCTGTGGTACGGCGAAACCCAGGCGCTGCATGACACCACCATCGACGTGCAGAAAGGGCTGGTCACGGCGCTGATCGGTCCCTCCGGCTGCGGGAAGTCCACGCTCTTGCGCTCACTCAACCGGATGAATGATCTGGTGGACGGGTTGCGTGTCTCCGGTGAGGTAAAGGTAGACGGGTTCGATATATACGGACCCGGCGTCGATGTCATCGCGCTGCGAAAGCGCATGGGGATGGTCTTTCAGAAACCCAACCCCTTTGCGATGTCGATCTATGACAACGTCACCTATCCGCTGCGGGTGGACGGGATCACGAAGAAATCCATCCTGGATGACACCGTCGAACGCGCCCTGCGCGCCGCGGCGCTGTGGGACGAGGCAAGGGACCGGCTGTACACATCCGCGCTGGGCATGTCCGGCGGCCAGCAGCAGCGGCTGTGCATCGCGCGCGCCGTCGCCTCTGACCCCGAGGTGCTGTTGATGGACGAACCCTGTTCGGCGCTGGACCCCATCGCCACCGCGAAGATCGAGAACCTGATCGCCGATCTGCGCGGGCAGTACAGCATCGTCATCGTCACGCATTCCATGAGCCAGGCGGCGCGGGTGTCGGACAACACGGCTTTCATGTATCTTGGCCGTATCATCGAATACGGCGCCACCGATACGGTGTTCACCACACCGAAGGTGGCGCGCACGAATGACTATGTGACCGGCCGCTTCGGCTGACGCCCGGCAGGCGTGATGGTCAGGGAAAGGGGCGGATCGCCATGGCCGAAGGGGCAACATTGCCGGACCATGGCGCCGCGCTGGCCCCGCTGCGCGCGCTGGTCCTGGCGCTGGCCGAACCGGTGATGCTGGTCTCTGCCGATGGCGTGGTGCGCATCGCCAATCCCGCCGCCGACGAGGTTTTCGCCACGCCCATGACCGGTGCGCAGGTGCGGGCGCATCTGCGCCAGCCCGACGTGGCCGCGATGATCGAACGCGCGCTGGCACCCGACGGTGCGGCGGGGGACATTCACCGCGCGCTGATGGTCGTCGGATCGGCCAACGCCGAGACGACATGGCAGATCAGCGCCCGCCGGATGGGGCCGGGTGCGGGGATCGACGCAACCGTGATCAGCCTGCATGACATCAGCCACATGGAGGCCGCCGAGGCACAGCGGCGCGACTTCATCGCCAATGTCAGCCACGAGCTGCGCTCGCCGCTGACGGTGCTGGCCGGGTTCATCGAGACCCTGCAGGATGCCGCCCAGGACGATGCCGCGGCGCGCGCGCAATTCCTGGCGATCATGGCCCGCGAGACGCAGCGCATGACCGGGCTGGTGGCCGATCTGCTGTCGCTGTCGCGGCTGGAGGGCGAGGAACGCATACGCCCGCGTGCCCTGGTGTCGCCCGTCGCGGTGCTGCGCGCGACGGTTGCGGCGCTCAAGCCCCGGATCACGGCCGCAGGGGTGGTGATGGACTGGAACCTGCCCGATGACCTGCCCGCGGTGATCGGCGATCATGACCAGCTTGTGCAGGTGTTTCACAATCTGCTGGAGAACGCGCTGCGCTATGGCGCCGGCGGCGGGCGCATTGCGCTGGGGGCGCAGGTGCAGGCGCGCTTTCCCGGCATGGACGGCCCGGTGGTCCGGATGTCGGTCACCGATCAGGGCGAGGGGATCGACCCCATTCACATCCCGCGCCTGACCGAACGCTTTTACCGTGTGGACCGCGCCCGCTCGCGCGAGAAGGACGGCACGGGGCTGGGCCTGTCCATCGTCAAGCATATCGTCAACCGCCACCGGGGTCGGCTGCTGATCTGCAGCACCCCAGGCGCGGGCAGCAGCTTCGACGTCGTGTTGCCCTGCGCCGACACACCCCTGTAGAGAGTTTCATTCACTAGCGTTCATGCACGCCTCCACAATCTTTTCGGACGCATGTTTTCATGAAGACCTCTGCACAACCCGGCTTGGGTGACGAAAACAGGGCAGTGCCTGCCGGAAGGCAGGCAGGCGCTGCCCGGCGTTGCAGCCGGGCAAAACACCCACGGCGGGCGCGCGTTATACGAAGGTCCTGCTTGCACAAAATCGGGCATAAATCCTGCGCGAGATGCTCTACCTTCAAGCCCTGTCATGAACCTGTTACAGGCCGCGCCGATGATGCGGCCATGCCAGCACAAGGAACGCCGCAATCATGAGCAAACCTCACACAGTTTCGGCCTTTGACGCGGATCTGGAAAAGATCAAGCTCGCAGTCCTGACCATGGGCGGCCAGGTCGAACAGGCAATCCTGCTTGCCGCCCGAGCGCTTTATACCCGCGACGAGGAACTGGCCGGCGAGGTCGTGCGCAACGACCGCGCCATCGACGAGGCCGAGCACGAGATCAACACCAATGTGGTGCGGCTTCTTGCGCTGCGCCAGCCGCAGGCCGACGACCTGCGCGCTGCCATTGCCGTGATGAAGATGGCGGGCGAGCTGGAGCGTATCGGCGACTACGCCAAGAACATGGCCAAGCGGGTGCCGGTACTGACCGCCAGCCCGGTCATCGACGGCGCGGCCAGCGCCCTGCGGCGGCAGGCGCGGCTGGTGGGACAAATGCTGAAGGACATGCTGGACAGTTTCGCCCGGCTCGATGTCGCGCTGGCGCGTGATGTGGTCGCGCGCGACGTGGAAGTGGACGACATGACCAATGCCCTGTTTCGCGAATTCATCACCTACATGATGGAAGACCCGCGCAACATCACGGCCTGCCTGCATTATGTCTTCATCGCCAAGAATATCGAACGCATGGGCGATCTGGTCACGCATGGCGCCGAACAGGTGATCTTCGTCGCCGAGGGCGTAAAGCCCGAGGCCCGCGTCAAGGGCCTGCCCACGGCCACGATCACCGCACCGGAGGGCTGATGATGCCCGCCTCGCAAAGCCCGCCCAGGGGCAGCGCCGACACGCCCGTCGTGCTGGTCGTCGATGACGAACCCGCGCAGCGCGCCTTGCTGAGCTACAATCTGACGGCCGCCGGGTTTCGCCCCCTGACGGCCGGGGACGGGGAAGAGGCGCTGCTGATCCTGGCCGAGGAAGGCCCGGACGTGATCCTGCTGGACTGGATGCTGCCGCGCCTTTCGGGGCTGGAGGCCTGCCGCCAGATGAAGACCACCCCGCGCGGGCGCCATGCGGCGGTGATCATGGTCTCTGCCCGGTCCGAGGAAGCCGACCGCGTGCGCGCGCTGGAGACCGGTGCCGATGACTATATCGTCAAACCCTATTCGGTGGCCGAACTGATTGCGCGCGTGCGCGCCAACCTGCGCCGGGTCCGCCCGACCGCCACGGGCGCGGTGCTGGAGGTCGGCGACATTCGGCTGGACACCGAAAGCCATCGCATCAGCCGCGATGGACAGCCGCTCCATCTGGGCCCGACCGAATTTCGCCTGCTCGCCGCGCTGATGGAACGTCAGGGCAAGGTCTGGACGCGCGAGGCGCTGCTGGACCGTGTCTGGGGGCACGACATCTATGTCGATACGCGCACCGTCGATGTGCATGTTGGCCGGCTGCGCAAGGCGCTTTGCGCGCATGGCCACCCAGACCCCATCCGCACCGTGCGCGGCGCCGGCTACGCGCTGGACTGACGATGG
>SKHK01000155.1 GCA_007117005.1 Paracoccaceae bacterium | reverse complement strand
TATCGGCTGGTTCTTGCGATTGTGATGGTGCCCCAGCCGCCGCTGGACTTGAGCCTGATCGGACTTGCCTTCACAGTGCTGTGCTATCCGGCGGTCGTGGTGGTTCTGCATTACGGGTTGCGCATCCGCAAACCCGCGCCGGGCGAGTTGGACGAACTGGGCAGGAAGCTATGAAACGCACGCCGCAGGAACGCCAGGAAAGCGCCTGGGCTATCAGCCGGCGCACGGCGATGTTCGGCGGCGCGCAGCTGCTGATCGCCGGCGCGCTGGTCCTGCGCATGCGCCAGTTGCAGGTCGCCGAGGCCGACCAGTTCCGCCTGCTGGCCGACGAGAACCGCATCAACATTCGCCTGCTGCCCCCCGCGCGCGGGCTGATCCAGGACCGCAACGGCACCCTGCTGGCGGGCAACGAGCAGAATTACCGCATCGTGCTGGTGCGCGAGGACGCGGGCGACCCGCGCGCGGCGCTGGAGCGCCTGGCCGGGCTGATCCCGCTGGGCGAGGCAGAGATCGACCGCGCGGTGCGCGAGATCATGCGCCACCGCCCTTTCGTGCCCGTGACCATCGCCGACCGGCTGAGCTGGGAAGAGGTCACGCGCGTGGCCGCCAACGCCCCTGCCCTGCCCGGCATCACGCCAGAGGTCGGCCTGAGCCGGCATTACCCGTTCGGGGCCGAATTCGCCCATGCCGTCGGCTATGTCGGCTCGGTCAGCGAGGCTGATCTGGCCGCACGCGAGAACCCCGAACCCCTGCTGCTGATCCCGCGTTTCCAGATCGGCAAGGTGGGGGTGGAGCGCGAGTTGGAGGAAAACCTGCGCGGCGCGGCCGGGCACCGGCGGATCGAGGTCAACGCGGTGGGCCGCGAAATGCGCGAACTGGCACGGCAGGAGGGCACGCCGGGCCAGAGCATGCAGCTGACGCTGGACCGGCGGTTGCAGGCCTTCGCGCTGGCGCGGCTGGACGGCGAAAGCGCTGCAGCGGTGGTGATGGAGATCGCCACCGGCGATGTGCTGGCGCTGGCCTCGGCGCCCTCTTTCGACCCCAACCTGTTCGTGCGCGGCATCTCGGTGGCCGATTTCAACGAATTGCGCGAAAACGAATACCGGCCGATGTCGAACAAATCGGTGCAGGGCGCCTATCCGCCGGGCTCTACCTTCAAGATGATCACCGCGCTCGCGGCTTTCGAGGCGGGCCTTGCCACGGCCGAGGAACGGGTGAACTGCCCCGGGCACATGGATGTCGCCGGGCGGCGGTTTAACTGCTGGCGCCGGGGCGGTCATGGCCGGATGAACCTGGTGTCCGCCCTGTCGGAAAGCTGTGACACCTATTTCTACGAACTCGCCCAGCGCTGCGGCATCGACCGGATCAACGCCATGGCCGAAAGGCTGGGCCTGGGCGGGCGGTTCGATCTGCCGCTGTCGGCGATGTCCTCGGGGTTGAACCCGTCGCGGGAATGGAAACGCGCGCGGCGGAACGAGGAATGGATGGTCGGCGACACCATCAACGCCTCCATCGGGCAGGGATTCGTGCTGTCCACGCCGTTGCAACTGGCGGTGATGACAGCGCGGCTGGCGTCGAACCGGGCGGTCACGCCGCGGCTGGTGCGCGCCATCGACGGGGTCGAACAGCCGGTGCCAGACCAGCCGGCGCTGAACCTGCCATCCGCGGTGATGCGCCAGATCCATCGCGGCATGGTGGAATGCACCAATCATTCGCGCGGCACGGCCTATTCGTCGCGCATCGTCAAGGCAGAGCAGCGCATGGCCGGCAAGACCGGCACCAGCCAGGTCTTTTCGATCACCGCGGCAGAGCGCGCGGCGGGTGTGCGCCGCCAGGAACAACTGCCGTGGAACCGGCGCAATCACGCGCTGTTCGTCTGCTACGCCCCCGAAGACGCGCCACGCTATGCGGTGGCGGTGGTGGTGGAACATGGCGGCGGCGGCTCGACCGTGGCGGCGCCGATGGGGCGCGACATCATGCTGGCCACGCTCAATGACGGCTGGCCGCCGATCGACGCCTATCCTCAGCCACAGCGCAACCGGATAGAGGCGATGCTGCGCACCATCCGCGAAAAGGTGGGACCCGCCGACGGCACCGGCCCCGCTGTCAGCCGGGCCTGACCGGCATGCGCGCGGGCGGGGGCATGACGGAAGGGGGAATGGCGATCGGCGGAACGGCGGTTGGCGCTGAACGGACCGCGGGCCGGAATGGCAAGGGCGCGCGATGAGCTATCTTGAATACAACGTCAAACGCTCGCCCGCCGGGCTGGCCAAGGTGCTGCATGTCAACTGGGCGCTGGTCTTGCTGCTTGTCGCGGTGGCCAGTGTCGGGTTTCTGATGCTCTACTCGGTCTCTGGCGGCAACATGGGGCGCTGGGCAGAACCGCAGATGCGCCGCTTCGCCCTGGGGATGGTGGCGATGTTCGTCATCGCCTTCGTGCCGCTGTGGTTCTGGCGATCCATGGCGGGGCTGGCCTATGCGGTGTCGGTGGTATTGCTGCTGGGGGTGGAATTCTTCGGCAGCATCGGCATGGGCGCGCGGCGCTGGCTGGAACTGGGGCCGATCCGGCTGCAGCCGTCAGAGATGGCAAAGATCACCGTCATCCTGGCCATGGCGGCCTATTACGATGCGCTGGACACCAAAAAGACCTCGCACCCGCTGTTCGTCATCCTGGCGCTGGTGATCGCGCTGGTGCCGACCATCCTGGTGCTGCGCCAGCCGGACCTGGGCACGGCGCTGCTGATCCTGGGGTCCGGCGTGCTGGTGATGTTCTTTGCCGGGGTCAGCCTGTGGTATTTCGGCCTGGCCAGCGCCGCCCTGGCCGGCGGGGTGGCGCTGGTCATGGCCTCGCGCGGGACGTCGTGGCAGATCCTGCGCGATTATCAGTTCCGTCGCATAGACACCTTCCTCGACCCCTCGCTGGACCCGCTGGGCGCGGGCTATCACATCAACCAGTCGATGATCGCGCTGGGGTCCGGCGGCTGGTCCGGCCGGGGCTTCATGCAGGGCACGCAGTCGCGGCTGAATTTCCTGCCGGAAATGCACACCGATTTCATCTTCACCACCCTGGCCGAGGAATTCGGCTTCATCGGTGCGATGTCGCTGCTGGCGCTGTATATCGGGATACTGATCGCCTGCGTGGTCTCGGCGCTGCAAAGCCAGAACCGTTTCGCGCAATTGCTGATCCTGGGGGTGGCGGCGAATTTCTTCCTTTATTTCGCGGTCAACATGGCCATGGTGATGGGATTGGCGCCGGTGGTCGGCGTGCCCCTGCCGCTGGTATCTTACGGAGGTTCCGCCATGCTGGTGATCCTGATCGGCTTCGGCCTGGTGCAAAGCGCCTGCGTGCACCGGCCCAGGACCCGCGCATGAACCCCGTGGTGCTGTTCGCCGCCGGCGCCGCGCGCTGGCCGCAATGGGAAGGGCCGCTGCGCGCGGCGCTGAAGGCCGCGGGGGTCAAGGCCGATCTGGTGACATCCGCCGCGCCCGATACGGTCGATTTCATCATCTACGCGCCGGGAGGCGACACGCCGCCGGATTTCACCGCCTTTACTCGCTGTCGCGCGGTGCTGGGCCTGTGGGCGGGTGTGGAACGCATCGTGTCAAACCCGACGCTGACGCAACCGCTGTGCCGGATGGTCGATCCCGGGCTGACGCAGGGCATGGTGGACTATGTCTGCGGCCACGCGCTGCGCCTACATCTGGGGCTGGATGCGCTGGTCGCCGGGCAGGACGGGCGCTGGAACCATGAGCCCCCGCCACTGTCGAGCGAGCGCCCGGTGGCGGTGCTGGGCCTGGGCGCGCTGGGCGCGGCCTGCGCGCGGGCCTTGGCGGGTCTGGGCTTTCCCGTCATGGGCTGGAGCCGGCGGCCGAAGACCCTGCCGGGCATCGAGTGCCACCACGGTCAGGCGGGGCTGCGCGCGGTGCTGGAGCGGGCGCAGATCGTCGTCACGCTGCTGCCGGCGACGGCGGCGACAGAGAACCTGCTGAACGCAAAGACGCTGGCCCGCCTGCCCCATGGCGCGGCGATCATCAATCCCGGCCGCGGCACGCTGATCGATGACGAGGCGCTGTTGGCCGCGCTGGCCTCGGGCCGGGTGGGGCAGGCGACGCTGGATGTGTTCCGTATCGAACCGCTGCCGGCCGACCACCCCTATTGGGCCCATCCCCGTGTCACCGTCACCCCGCATATCGCCGCCGAGACCCGGCCGGCGACCGCCGCCCCGGTGATTGCCGAGAATATCCGCCGCGGGCTGGCGGGCGAGCCGCTGCTGCATCTGGTGGACCGGCAGGCGGGGTATTGAGAGAGTGGGGGGCGCTGTCCCCCTCGCCGCTGGCGCGGCTCATTGGGCTCCGCCCGTTCCTTCGCTGAAATCGCGCCACTGGCGCGATTTCCGGGCGCTCGGCACCCCCCGGAGTATTTCCGGCAAAATGAAGACGCGCGCCCCTTACAACATCCCGGGCAGGACCTGGTCCGGCGGGCGGTGGCCGTCGGCGAAGGTCTTGACGTTCAGGATCACCTTCTCGCCCATCTCGATACGCCCTTCCAGCGTGGCCGACCCCATATGCGGCAGCAGCACCACATTGGGCAATTCGCGCAGGCGCGGGTTGATTTCTGCCCCGCGTTCGAAAACATCGAGCCCCGCGCCGGCCAGTTCGCCCGCACGCAGGCCCCGGGTCAGCGCGTTCTCGTCGATCACCTCGCCGCGCGAAGTGTTCACGATCACGGCGGTCGGTTTCATCAGTTTCAGCCGGCGGGCGTTGAGCAGGTGGAAAGTCGAAGGCGTATGCGGGCAGTTGATCGACAGAACATCGACCCGGGCGACCATCTGGTCCAGGCTTTCCCAGAAGGTAGCCTCGAGCGCCGCCTCGGTATCGGCATGCAGGCGGCGGCGGTTGTGGTAATGGATCTGCATCCCGAAGGCCTGCGCGCGGCGCGCCACGGCCTGACCGATGCGACCCATGCCCAGGATGCCCAGTCGTTTGCCCCCGATGCGCCCGCCCAGATGGGTCATCGGCGCCCAGCCCGGCCAGTCGCCTGCCTGCATCTCTGCCAGCCCCTGCGGGATGCGCCGGGTCACCGCCAGCATCAGCGCGATGGTCATGTCCGCCGTGTCATCGGTCACCACGCCGGGCGTGTTCGACACCAGCACCCCGCGCTGGCGAGCCGATTGCACATCGATATGATCGACGCCCGCACCGTAATTGGCGATCAGTTTCAGCCGCTCGCCCGCCTGGCCCAGCATGGTGGCGTCGATATGGTCGGTCAGTGTGGGCACCAGTACATCGGCCCGGCGCATCGCGTCGATCAGGGCCTCGCGGTCAAGGGGGCGGTCATCGACGCTCAGCTCGGTGTCGAAAAGCTCTTTCAGGCGGGTCTCCACCGCATCTGGCAGGCGTCGCGTGACGACAACAGTCAGGCGTTTTGTGGGCATGAGGGCTCCTCGGGACTTTCAATACGGGCTTGGCGCTGGCAAAGTGGCGCAACAAGAACCGAGGCACAAGAACCCTTGCGCTGACGGCGAAATAAAATTGCCCGTGACGTGGCAGTAAATCGCCTGATGTTGCCTGGGCATGGCTGTCACGATGCCGTGACGCTGGATCGAGGGCAGGAGAATGACAGGACGGCTTTCGGGCCTCGCCCGTGCGGGGGCGTGTATGCTGGCGGGCTTTCTGGTCCTGACGGCAGGTCCATCGCCCTCGCAGGCGCAGGGCGAGACGGCGCCGGCGACCACCCAGCGCGGGCCGGAGACCGGTCTGCCGATGCCGCGTTTCGTCTCGTTGAAAAGCGCCGAGGGGCGGGCAAGGCGCGGGCCGAACCTGTCGCATCGGGTGGACTGGCTGTTCACCCGCCGCGACATGCCGCTGCGCGTCACCGCCGAGTTCGAGCATTGGCGCCGGGTCGAGGATCACGAGGGCCAGGGCGGCTGGATGCATCACGCGCTGCTTTCCGGCGTGCGCACGGCCCTGGTGCTGGATGACATGACGCCGCTGCGCCGCCGCCCGCATTCCGATGCCGCGGAGGTGGCCCTGCTGGAGCGCGGGGTGATCGCCCGGATCCTTGCATGCGAGGGAGACTGGTGCCGGCTACGCGTGGAAGGCAGCCGCGGCTGGGTCTCGCGGCGGGCGATCTGGGGTGTCGATGAGGGCGAGACGCTGAACTGATACCCTGATCGGCGCCCCAAATGGCACTTGGACCGGCACCCGGCCCGAAACAGGCACCGGGGCGCAGGCGCTGTGTGGGGCTGCCTCAGTCGGCGCGTACCAGCCCGTCTGCCTGTGGTTCGACCAGCGTGCCCAGCGGCAGGAAACCGTCCAGCCCGTCACAGCCCGGCAGGGTCGCGCTGATTTCGCGCGTCGTACCCGGCGCGCCGCCATGCGACAGCATCATGCGCGCGGCAATCGGCTGGCCGCAGCTGTCATCGGTGATCAGCGCCTCGGCCGTCAGGGCCACGGGCGCGCGGCCGGCACGCGCCCCGGCGGGGAAGGTGTAGACCAGCGCGCGCGCGGCATCTGTGCCACCCTCACCCAACGAGGTCAGAAACCCGTGCGGCGCCGCTGACGGGGCTGCGGGGGCATCGTGGTGCACATGACCTGCATCGCCGAAACCGGCGTCACCGGCAAAGGCGTGCAGCGCCAGGGCAGCGGGCCCGGCCCAGCCCAGCACCACACGGTCGAAATCGGCCATGTCCGGCACCGGGGTGCTGTCGGCGGTGGTGCTGCCATCGGCCATGGCAAGGGTGACGCGGCCATCGGCACGCAGGGCCGGGACCATCAGTTGCGCCTGGCCATCGGCGCCCAGCGTGAAGGTGAAACGCATGCCCGCATGTGCCAGCATGGCGTCCTGGCCACCATGGCAGGGCGCATAGATGCTGGTGTCCAGCATCGCGCCCGTGGCCGGGGTAACGACAAGCCACAGCGCGCAAGGTTCCGGGACCGCTGCCTCCGGGTCATCGTGGAGGATGGCGTCAAGCGCTGCCTCGGCACCGCCCGCCGTGACAAGCGGTTCGGCACCGGTGGGCGCGGCGGCATCCGGCGCCACGGCGATTTCGGGAGAATCGGGGGGGGCGGCTGTCGGCCCTGCATCGCCGGCACCCACAGGGCGCAGGGTCAGCCCGGCGCCGATACGGTCCGAGGCGAAAGGTGGGGGCGAGGCGAAAGACGGGGGCGCCGTGACAGGGCCCACGGCAAGGGGGCTGGCGTCATCAACGCCATCGGCAAGCGTTCCGGAGCCCACCGGGCCGGCGCGCAAGCCATGCGCGAGCGAGGCGGTATCAGCCGCATCCGGCCGCCCCCCCTGACCGCCTGCCCCATCCTGGCCGATCTGCTGAAACACGGTGCCAGCGCCCAGCGCGAGGCCAAGCGTGCCGACGACGGCGGCGATACTGCGGACAAGGTTCATCGCATCCTCCGGAATGGCGAGGTTACGAGAGTGCTAACCGCCAATCCGGGCCGTTTCGTGGCGGACCGGGGGAAACACGCGGGCAAGGCATGTGCACCGCTCGGCCGCGCCTCAGTCCCGGAAGCTGCGACTTTCCCTGATCTGGTCCCAGGCCCAGACGACCTCTTGCAGCCGTTCCTCGTCGGCGCGGTTGCCTGCGTTACGGTCGGGGTGCAGGTCCTTGACCAGGCTCTTGTACTGGCGACGCAATTCGCCACGGGTCCAGGTGTCGCGCGCGTCCAGGATCTCCAGCGCGCGCCGTTCGTTCGCGGGCAGGCGGCGGGTGGTCGTGCCGCCGGGGCGGGGCGCGGCCTCGGGCGGGCGGCGGGTAGCCTTGTCCCCCAGGATCTGATGCGGATCGTCCACGCCCAGCCGCTGCCAGCCCCGCGCCTCTGTCCCCGCCCCCATGGGCTGCGTGGCCCGCCCCCAGACGCGCTGATGTTCCATCTGGGCCATCATCTCGTCCTCGGTCTGGCCGGCGAAGAAATTCCATTTCAGATTGTATTCGCGCACATGGTCCTTGCAGAACCACAGGTAATCATCCAGCGCCTCTGGCGAGCGCGGTGCGCGGTACAGGCCCGGCTGGGTGCAGCCCGGGTGCTCGCATTGGCGCGACGAGGTTTCGACGGCCCCCGACATGGCGCGCCGCCCACGC
>SKHK01000303.1 GCA_007117005.1 Paracoccaceae bacterium | reverse complement strand
GGCGGGTCGCGCTGTTCGGCTGGTCCAAGGGCGGCGAGGCGGCGCTGATCATCGCCTCGCTGATGGGCCCGGACACGCCCTTTGCCTGCGTCGCCGCGCATGCGCCGACCGGACAGGTGACCGGCGCCTTTGACCCCGTGGCCTTTCGCGCCGCGCTGGAGGCAGGCACGCCCCGTCTGAACACCGACCCCGATGGCCCGCGCGCCTGGGTCTGGCCGGGCCATGACGCCCGCCTGACCCCCGGCGCGCCCATCGCGGTCGAGGATTGCGCGGCGCCCCTGTTCCTGTCGCATGGCACCGCCGATCCCATCGTGCCGGTGGCGCGCACGCAGGCACTGGCCGAACGCCTGGCGCAGGCCGGCCGCCCGGCCGATCTGCTGATCGCCGAGGGGCAGGGCCATGGCTATGATTTCGATACCGAGCCGCAGCTATGGGCGCGGCTGACGGCTTTTCTGGACCGCCATCTGCGCGCATGATGGACGGGTCGCAAACCAAGGGGGCGCGCCATGCTGACATTCGACCATCTGGCCATTGCCTGCGAGACGCTGGCCGAAGGCGCGGGCGCGGTGGAAACCGCGCTGGGCGTGCCGCTGGCACCGGGGGGCGAGCATGCGGCGATGGGCACGCATAACCGGCTTCTCTCACTGGGGCCGGGAGAGTATCTGGAAGTGATCGCCATCAACCCCGCCGCGCCCGGCCCGGGGCGTCCGCGCTGGTTCGCGCTGGATGCCTTTGCCGGACCGCCGCGCCCCAATGCCTGGATCTGCCGCACGGGTGACATGACCTCTGCGCTGGCCGCGGCGCCCGATGGCGCGGGCCCGCCCATCGCCTTTACCCGCGGGCAGTATGACTGGGAAATGGCGGTGCCAGATAGCGGGCTTCTGCCCTTTGCGGGGCTGTTTCCGGCGATGATCCAGTGGCACAGCGCCGCGCACCCGGCCGATACCCTGCCCGATCAGGGCGTCCGCCTGCGCCGTCTGGTCATTACCCACCCGGACGCGCCCACCCTGCGCGCGGTGCTCGAGCCGATGATGACCGATGCGCGGCTGGCCATCACCCAGGGCGCCGCGCCAGCGCTGGCGGTGGAACTGGACACGCCGCACGGGCCGCGCATCCTGGCATGATCCGGCCGGCACGGGTTGGCGATGCCGCCGCTATCGCCGCGATCTGGAACCGCGAGATCCGGACCGGGGTGAACACCTTCAACCCCGTCGAACGGACCGAGGCCGAGATCATCGCCCTGATCGATGCCGCGCAGGCCGATGGCCATGCCTTTCTGGTCGCCGCGCCGTCCGGGCAGGTGCAGGGCTTTGCGCGCTATTTCCAGTTTCGTGGCGGGCAGGGCTATGCGCGCAGCATGGAACACACGATCTATCTGCACGCCCAGGCACAGGGGCGCGGGCTGGGCCGGGCGCTGATGGCCGGCCTGGAGAGCCATGCCACAGCCGCGGGCATGCGCATGCTGATCGGCGCGTTGACCGCGACGAACGCCGCCAGTATCGGCTTTCACCACCGGCTGGGCTTTGTCGAGGTCGGCCGTATTCCCGATGCCGGCTGGAAGTTCGGCCGCCATCATGATCTGGTTCTGATGCAGAAGCTGCTGTGCGCATCGTGATGGGCAAGGGCGGCGCTTTCGTCTAAGGTTTCGGGCATGTCACTCTGGACCCGGATATCGGCCGCGCTGGCGGCCCTGCGTGCTGGCGAGCCGCTGAGCGTGGTCTTCGACCATCTGCGCGTGGCGCCGGAACGGTCTGTCGCCTTTACCATCGGGGTGATCGCGCTGGCGGCGAAGCTGGCAAAGGCCGACGGACAGGTGACGCGCAACGAGGTGCGGGCCTTCCGGGCGATCTTTACCATCCCGCCGGGGGAAGAGAGCCACGCGGCGCGGGTGTTCGACCTGGCACGGCAGGATGTGGCGGGGTTCGACGCCTATGCGCGCAAGATCGCGGCGCTGTTTCCGCCCGGCGACCCGGTGCTGCGCGACCTGATGGAGGGGTTGTTCCAGATCGCCATGGCGGATGACGACTTTCACCCCGCCGAAGAAGCGTTCCTGCAGGAGGTGGCGCGAATCTTCGGCCTGTCTGAGGCCTGTTTCCGGGCGCTGAAAGCCCGGTTCGTGCCCGATCTGGCACCAGATCCCTGCGAAGTGCTGGAACTGCCCCCCGGCGCCGGGCTGGACGAGGCGCGGACCGCGTGGCGACGCATGGTGCGTGAAGCGCATCCCGATGCGCTGCGTGCGCGTGGCGTGCCGGAAGAGGCCGTGCGCCTGGCCGAGGCACGTCTGGTGGCGCTGAACCGAGCCTGGGAAGCCGTGCAGGCACGCCACGCGGCGTGAGGATCGCCTGGTTGATCAGGCAGCGGGGCGTTGCCCCAGGTTGATCATCAGGGGGGCGTTGCCCCCCGTCGGCTGCGCCGACTCCCCCCAGAGTATTTTCCGGCAAAATGAAGGGGCTGCCTGTAGTCCGGGCTGGTCAGGCGCCGGGGTGCCCGCCGGCCGGGCGCGGGGCAACGGGCAGGCTGGCGGTAAGCCCGCCATCCGCGGCGATGACCTGGCCGTTGATGTAGCTAGCGGCGTCCGAGGCGAGGAAGGCCACGAGCTCGGCGATTTCCTGCGCCTCGCCGCCGCGGCGAAGGGGATTCAGCTGGCCGATCCTGTCTTCCCGCCCGCGCGCGCGGGCGTCAGTGTAAAGCGGCGCGGTCATCCCGGTTTCCACCAGCCCCGGCGCCACGGCGTTGATGCGCAGCCCCCGCCCGGCGGTGGCGCTGGCGACGGTCTGCACCAGGCTGATCACGCCGGCCTTTGAGGCCGAATAGGGGATGCCGCCCGCGCCGGCGCGGATGCCCGCGACCGAGGCCGTGCAGATGACCGAGGCGCCGGCGCCCAGATGCGGCAAGGCGGCGCAGATCGCCAGCCAGGGGCCGATCAGGTTGATGCGCAGGATCTCGGCGAAATCTGCCGCACCCGTGGTCAGGTCAGGGTTCAGGGGGCCGGAAATGCCGGCATTGGCGTGCAGGATGTCCAGCCGGCCGAACTGATCGAGCGCGCTGCGGGTCATGGCCGCGGCGCCGTCGTCGGTGGCGACATCGAGCGCGAGGGCCAGGGCCTGCCCACCCGTCGCCTTGATTTCCGCTGCCGTGTCGCCCGGGTCGTCGCGGTCGGACAGCACCACCGCCGCCCCGCGCGCCGCCATCAGCCGGGCCGAGGCGCGGCCGATGCCGCTGGCCGCGCCGGTGATCAGCGCCACCCGCCCGGTGAGCGAGAGCGCCGGAAACCCGGCGCCCCCTTCCGTTTCATCGCTGTTCGACATCGGCGCGCTTATTCGGCGGCCTTTGGCGGCAGCGCCATATTGGTCAGCATCGGCTCCCAGCCCGGATGGTTCAGGCCCTTGCGCTTCTTGATTTCCATCCGCGCCAGCTGGTCGCGGTGCACCTCGTCCGGGCCGTCAGCCAGGCGCAGCACGCGACCGATGGCATAGGCCATGGCGGTGCCGAAATCGTTGCTGGTGCCGCCACCCCCGAACATCTGGATTGCCCAGTCGCTGACCTGGCACAGCATCTGGGGCACCGCGACCTTGATCATGGCGATCTCGGTCCGGGCTTCCTTGTTGCCGACGGTATCCATCTTGTGCGCCGCGTGCAGGGTCAGCAGGCGGGCCTGGTCGATCAGGATGCGCGCATTGGCGATGCGTTCGCGCGTCACGCCCTGTTCGGCCACCGGCTTGCCGAAGGCCACGCGCTGCAGCGAGCGGTCGATCATCGCCTCCAGCATCCGCTCGGCCATGCCGATGGAGCGCATGCAATGGTGGATGCGGCCCGGTCCAAGCCGGCCCTGGGCGATCTCGAAGCCGCGCCCCTCGCCCAGCAGCATGTTCTCGGCCGGCACACGCACGTTTTCGAAGATCACCTCGGACGCGCGGTCGGGCACACCGTACCAGCCGAAGACGGGCAGCGAGCGGACGACCTTGATGCCGGGCGCATCCATCGGCACCAGGATCATCGACTGCTGCTTGTGCCGGTCAGGGTTCTGCGGATCGGTCTTGCCCATGAAGATGCAGATCTTGGTCTGCGGGTTCGACGCGCCGGTGGTGTACCATTTGCGCGCGTTGATGACGTATTCGTCGCCATCGCGCTTGATCTCGGCCTGGATGTTGGTGGCATCCGAACTGGCCACCGCGGGCTCGGTCATGGCAAAGCAGGACCGTATCTCGCCCGCCAGCAGAGGCTTCAGCCAGCGTTCCTTGTCGGCCTCTGTACCATAACGCTCGATCACCTCCATGTTGCCGGTATCGGGCGCGTTGCAGTTGAACACCTCTGGCGCCAGAAAGGAGCGGCCCATGATTTCGCACAGAAAGCCGTATTCCAGGTTCGACAGGCCCGCGCCGCGGTCGGATTCGGGCAGGAACAGGTTCCACAGGCCCGCCGCGCGCGCTTTGGGTTTCAGTTCGTCCATGATGGGGAAATGCGCGAAGGGGCCCAGATCCTCGGCTTGGCGGAAATAGCGCGCCTCGTTGGGATAGATGTGCTCGTCCATGAAATCCTTCAGTCGGGCTTCCAGGTCGATCACTCGGGCGGATTTGTCGGGAATCATGTCTTCCTCCTCTGGCTGGACCTTCCTTAGCACAGCCTCGCACGGCAGACAAGATCGTCTGACGATTTTGGCTTGACCATCCGCGACCGACGCGGCCATTCTACGTTCTGAACACAGGGGGGAACGTCATGGCGGAAGCGGAACTGAGCGCGTGGATGGCAGATCATGTGCCGGGGTTCGAGGGACCGGTCAGCCTGCACCGGCTGTCAGGCGGGCAGTCGAACCCCACATGGCGGGTCGATGCGCAAAGCGGCAGCTATGTGCTGCGCCAGAAGCCGCTGGGCAATGTCCTGCCCTCGGCCCATGCCGTCGACCGGGAATACCGCGTGATGAAGGCGCTTGCGGAAACCGATGTAACGGTGCCGAAGATGCATGCGCTGTGCGAGGACCCGGGCGTCATGGGCTCGATGTTCTTTGTCATGGAATACCTGCCCGGCCGGTCCCTGTTCGACCCGCGCCTGCCCGATGCCACGCCAGAGGAACGCGCGGGCATCTTCGACGCCATGAACCAGGCGATTGCCGCGATCAGCACCGTGGACCCCGTGGCCGTGGGCCTGGGCGATTACGGCAAGCAGGGCGGCTATGTCGAACGGCAGGTGGCGCGCTGGACAAAGCAGTACCGCGCCAGCGAGACGCACAGGATCGGCGCCATGGACGCGCTGATCGACTGGCTGCCGCGCAACATGCCCACGCGGCCTGAAGAGGTGCGCCTGTCGCATGGCGATTTCCGGCTGGACAATCTGATCGTGCATCCGACGGAACCACGGGTGCTGGCGGTCGTCGATTGGGAACTCAGCACGCTGGGCTGCCCCTATGCCGATTTCGCCTATAACGTGATGGTCTGGCGGATCGCGCCGGGCCTGTTCCGGGGCCTGGGCGGGGTGGACCTGACCGGCACCGGCATCCCGCCAGAGGAGGACTATATCAACCTCTGGTGCCAGAGAACCGGGCGCGAACGGCCCGATGACTTCGACTTTTACGTCATTCTGGGGCTTTTCCGGTTGTCGGCGATCATCCAGGGCATCGCCAAGCGCGCGGTCGATGGCACCGCCGCCGACCCCCGCGCGGCCCAGATGGGGCGCATGGCCGGCCCGCTGGCCGAGATCGCCTGGGAGATGGTGCCAGGAAAATGACCGCGCCCCGGCAGTTTCCGTCAAGGCCATTGCCCGGGTCCAGCACCGACGGGGTGGTGCGCGACATCCTGCACGGGCTGTCGGACGGGCGCTATGTGCCGGGGCAGCGGCTGGTTGAACCGGACCTGATGCAGGCCTATGGCGTCGGCCGGTCCACGGTGCGCGAGGCGCTGGGGCGGCTGTCGGCGGGCGGCGTGGTGGAACAGATGCCGCATCGTGGGGCGCGCATCCGCCGGCTGGACCGGCGCGCGGCGCATGACCTGTTGCGCGTGACCGAGGCGCTGCTGGGCCTTGCCGCGCGCGAGGCCGCCGAGGCCGTGGCCCGCGGTGCCGATGCCACCGGCTTTGCCGCCGCGGCCGAGGCCATGGCCCACGCCACGCCGGAAACCGAGGCGCGGATCAGGGCGCGCTATTACCGGGACCTGGTGGCGCTGGGCGGCAATGGCGAATTGCGGCGCCTGCTGCCTGCGCTGCAGATCCATCTCATTCGCGCGCAACTTCGTCCCCTGCGTCAGGCCGATCTGGCCGAGGAAGCGCGCGCCGGGGTCGTGGCCGCCATCCTGGCCGGCGATCCGGCCGAGGCCGAGGCCCGCGCCCGTGCCCATGTCGCGCGCCTGACCGCCGCCCTGCCGGCGATGCCGGATGCGGCTTTCTCCACGCCGGAGGGGCGTTGACGCCCCTCACCGCCCCGCGCGCAGCACCGCGCCGGGGTTCAGGATGCCGTGCGGGTCCAGCGCGGCCTTGATCGCGCGCATCGCGGCCAGCCCGGCCGGGTCGCCATAGCGTTCCAGATCATCGACCTTCAGCCGCCCCACCCCGTGTTCCGCGCCGACAGAGCCGCCCAGCGCATGCACCAGATCATGCACGCAGGCCTTGATGGCGGGGCGCTTGTCCTCATGGTCGGCGCGGCTCTCGCCCGGCAGGGGGAAGACGTTGTAATGAAGGTTGCCATCGCCCAGATGGCCGAAGCAGTTGATGCGGAAGCACCCGATCCGCGCCAGCGCCGGCCCGGCCCGCGCGATGAAATCCGGCACCGCGCCCATGGGGACAGAGATATCATGGCTGGAAATGGCGCCGATCAGACGGTTGGCTGCGGGGATCGATTCGCGCAGCGTCCAGAAATCCCGTCTTTGCGCCTCTGACGCCGCAATCACGCCGTCGCTGACCAGCCCTGCATCCAGCCCCTCGGCGAACAGGGCCTCCAGCGCGGCGGCCGGGTCCAGCCCCTCGGCCAGGCCCAGGTCGATCAGCACCATCCAGTCGGGCGCCTGCGCAAGGGGCTGGCGGACCTGCGGCATGGTTTCGGCCAGAAAGCGCAACCCCTCGCCGCCGATCAGTTCGAAAGCCGACACCCCCTCGCCCAGCCGGTCCTGCGCGCGAGCCAGCAGCGTCAGCGCGGCGGCGGGACTGTCCACCACCATCAGCGCCGCGCCCTGCCGCGCGGGCGGCGCGACCAGCCGCAGGCTGGCGGCGGTGATCACGCCCAGCGTGCCCTCGGCGCCGATCATCAGGTGGCGCAGATCATAGCCCATGTTGTCCTTGCGCAGGGCCTTCAGCCCGTGCCAGACGCGGCCGTCGGCCAGCACCACCTCCAGCCCCAGCGCCAGATCGCGCATGTTGCCCCAGCGGATCACCCCGGTGCCGCCCGCGTTGGTGGCCAGCAGCCCGCCGATGCGCGCCGAACCCTCGGACGCCAGCGAGAGCGGAAAGAGCCGCCCTGCCCCGGCGGCAGCGGCCTGAACATCGGCCAGCACGCAGCCGGCCTCGGCCAGCAGCACATTGCCAGGGCCATCGACCGAACGGATGCGCGCCATGCGTTCCAGCGACAGGATCAGCGGCAGCGGGCCGTCCGGCGCCATCTGCCCGCCCACCAGCCCGGTGCCCCCGCCATAGGCCACCACGCCGACCCGCGCCCGATGCGCCGCGCGCAGGATCGCCGACACCTGATCGACCGAGGCCGGACAGGCCACCGCCCCGGCGCGGCCGGCATAGCGCCCGCGCGGTTCTTCCAGGTAGCGCGCCTCGGCCTTTCGCAGGGTGCCGGGGGGCAGTGCCGCCTCCAGCGTCGACAGGAACCCGGCATCGGCATCGCAAAGCATCTGTTGGTCCGCCACGGTGCCCCCTTCATCGGCCGTTCATCCGCCTGCATAAGGGACCAGCCGCCCCACGGGTGCAAGCCCCCGGCGGGGCGACAGGCCGCCGCGGCCCCGCCGTCAGTCGAACCCGGCCGCGATGGCGCGAAAGACGGCGACGGTTTCGTGGTCGTTGTCGTCGAAATCCGGGTCGGCGCTGGCCTTGACGATCACCAGATCGCGGGCCGGATCGACGTAGATGTATTGCCCCCAGACCCCGATGGCCAGAAAGTCGCCCTGCGGGTCTTCCGGCACCCACCATTGATAGCCGTAACCGAAGGTCCAGTCAGACGCCGGGTTGTCGCCCGGTTGCAGATGCGGCGCGCCCGGCGTGACCGAGGCCGTCACCCAGTCGGCGGGCACGATCTGCCGGCCATCCCGCGCGCCGCCTTCCAGAAACAGCCGGCC
>SKHK01000275.1 GCA_007117005.1 Paracoccaceae bacterium | reverse complement strand
CGCTTGTCGAATCTGCAACTGGCCGAGCGTGTGGGCCTGTCGCCCTCGGCCTGTCTGCGCCGCGTGCAAGAGCTTGAGCGCCGCGGCGTGATCGCCGGCTACCGCGCTGTGCTGGACCGGTCAAAGCTGGATATCGGCTTTGTCGCCTATATCACCGTGGGCCTGTCGCAGCATACAAAGGCCGCGCAGGAACGCTTCGAGCAGGCGATGCGGGCGGCGCCGCAGGTGCGGGAATGTCACAATATCACCGGCACCGTGGAATACCTGCTGCGGGTAGAGGTGGCGGACCTGACCGCCTACAAGCATTTTCACACCGAGATTCTGGGCACCCTGCCGCAGGTCTCGGCGCTGACCACCTATGTGGTCATGGGCTCGCCCAAGGATGAGCGGCCATGAAAAAGGGGCACCGCAGACGCGGTGCCCCCTGATCCGTTTGCGCCAGGTTCAGCTCAGCGTGCGTTCCACGGTCTGACGCTCGAAGATCTCGATGACGTCGCTTTCGCGGATGTCGTCGTAATTCTCGAAGGCCATGCCGCATTCCTGGCCAGAGATGACTTCCTTCACCTCGTCCTTGAAGCGCTTCAACGTTTTCAGCGTGCCCTCGTGGATCACCACATTGTCGCGCAGCAGGCGGACGCCGGCAGACCGGCGCGCCACGCCCTCGGTCACCAGACAGCCCGCCACCTTGCCGATGCCGGAGACCTTGAACACCTGCCGGATCTCGGCATAACCGATGAAGGTCTCGCGCACCTCGTCCTTCAACAGGCCCGAGGCCGCCTGTTTGATATCGTCAATCAGGTCATAGATGATCGAGTAATAGCGGATCTCGACGCCCTTCTGCTGGGCGGCGCTGCGCGCGGTCGCGTTGGCTCGGACGTTGAAGCCGATGATCGGCGCCTTCGAGGCCTCGGCCAGACCCACATCCGAATCGGTGATCGCCCCCACGCCGTAATGCAGGACGCGCACGCGCACCTCTTCGTTGCCGACCTTTTCCAGCGCCTGCACGATCGCCTCGGCAGAACCCTGAACGTCGGCCTTCACCAGCACCGGCAGTTCGGCCACATCGGCGTCGGCCTTGGCCTTTGCCATCAGCTGTTCCAGCGTCGTGGCGGCCCCGGCGGCGGCGCGTTTTTCCTTGGCCAGGCTCTCGCGATAGGTGGCGATCTCGCGCGCCTGTCCTTCGGTCTCCACCACGTTCAGCACGTCGCCGGCCTCTGGCGTGCCGTTCAGGCCCAGAACTTCGACCGGAACCGAGGGCCCGGCTTCGTCCACACGCTCGCCCTTGTCGTCGATCAGGGCGCGCACCTTGCCCCACTGTTCGCCGACGACGAAGATGTCGCCCTTGCGCAGCGTGCCGTGCTGCACCAGCACTGTGGCCACCGGCCCGCGGCCGATATCCAGCTTTGCCTCGATCACCGCACCCATGGCAGACCGCCCGGGGTTGGCCTTCAGTTCCAGGATCTCTGCCTGCAGGGCGATGGCTTCCAGCAATTCGTCCAGACCCTTGCCGGTCAGCGCCGAGACCTCGACATCCTGCACATCGCCGGACATGGCCTCGACCACGACCTCATGCTGCAAAAGCTCGGTGCGCACGCGGTTGGCGTCGGCATCGGGCTTGTCGCATTTGTTGATCGCCACGATCATCGGCACCTTGGCGGCGCGGGCGTGGTTGATCGCCTCTACCGTCTGCGGCATCACCGAATCGTCTGCGGCCACCACCAGCACCACGATATCGGTGACATGCGCCCCGCGCGCCCGCATCGAGGTAAAGGCGGCATGGCCCGGCGTATCCAGGAAGCTGAGCACGGCGCCGCTTTCGGTGGTCACCTGATAGGCGCCGATATGCTGGGTGATCCCGCCTGCCTCGCCAGAGACGACATTGGCCTGGCGGATCTTGTCCAGCAGAGAGGTCTTGCCGTGATCGACATGGCCCATGATGGTGATGATCGGCGGGCGCGGGCGCAGGTCCTCGGGCTTGTCCTCGACACTGTCGATGACCTGCTCGACATCGGCGTCGGACACGCGCACGGCCCGGTGGCCGAATTCCTCGATCACCAGTTCGGCGGTGTCGGCATCGATGGGCTGGTTCTGTGCGACCATCATGCCCATTTTCATCAGCGCCTTGACCACATCCGCGGCGCGTTCGGCCATGCGGTTGGCCAGTTCCTGCACCACGATGGTTTCGGGCAACTGCACATCGCGCACCTGTTTCTCGCTGCGCTGGGACTGGCCCATCGCCTTGGCGCGCGCGCGCTCCTGCTTGCGCTTCATCGCGGCGAGCGAGCGCTGCCGCCCGCCCTCACCGCCATCCAGCGCGGCCGAAAGCGTCAGTTTGCCGGAACGGCGGCCAGCCGGCTCGCGGCTCTTGCCGCGGCTGTCACGGTCCTCGCGCCCGCGCTCGGTCTTGCGTGACGGCGCGGCGGCGGGTTTCGACGGGCTGGGGCGTGCGGCAGCGGCGGCGGCCGGCTCGGCCGCGGGTTCGGGCGGGGCATTGCGCGCCGCCTCTTCCTCTGCGGCGCGGCGCGCGTCTTCCTCTTCCTTGGCCTTCAGCGCGGCCTCGCGTTCGCGCTCCTCGCGCTCACGGGTCTCGGCCTCGGCGCGGCGACGCTCACGCTCTTCCTCGCGCTGGCGTTCCTCCTGGGCGCGGGCCTCGGCCTCTTGCGCCTCGCGTGCCTTGGCGGCTTTCAGCGCGGCCAGACGGCGCTCCATCTCGGCATCGGAAATACCGGCCGGACGGCGGCTGCCCTTTGCCGGCGATGACCCGCCCGCAGACCGACCGCCACCGCCTGCGGTGGCCGCAGCACCCGTGCCGCCCTGCGCGCCGCCGGATGCAGCGCCGGGCTTGGGCACGACCACGCGCTTGCGTTTGGTCTCCACCACCACGGACTTGGTGCGCCCGTGGCTGAAGCTCTGCTTCACCTGGCCGGGGCGTGCGCCCTTCAGGCCCAGGGGTTTCTTGTCGTCGGTATCGCTCATGCGTCCTGTCAATCCTTCCCGGCGTCCATTTCGCCGACCTGCCCGCGCATCGACGCGAGCCTTGCCGCTTCCTCTACTACACGCGCAGCCAGACCGCCAGCGGACAGCGCGGCATGTATCACATGTTCGCGCCCGAAGGCCATGCCCAATTCCTGCGCGGTCAGGCAGGTAACATGGGCGCTACCCTCTGGCGCGCGCAGTTTCGTCAGCCCGCGGGGCGAGCCGTCGGCGGCCTGTATCAGCGCCGCCACATCGTCGCGCAACAACCGGTCGCGGACCTTTTCATACCCCGCTACCGCAGCCCCGCCGCGCCGCGCCAGCGAGACCAGATCGATCACCCGCCGCGCCAGTTGCGCCTCGACCCCGGTGGACAGCGCCTCTGGCGTGTCCAGACCCGGCGGCAGCGTGACCGCCGCGCGGGCCGCACGGGCGAAAAGCTTCTTGCGCACGGCCGTCTGCAGCGCCTGCGGTGTCGCGCTGACCCAGATGCCGCGGCCCGGCAGCTTGCCCTCCACATCCGGTGCCAGTACCCCGTCGGGGCCGCGCACGAAGCGGACCAGCCCCGCCGCAGGCAGGCTTTCGCCGGACACGATACAGCGCCGTTCCGGCCCTGCCGCGCGGTTTTTCTCCCTGCCGCCCCGTGTCATGCCATGCCCGCCCGTTCAGTCCAGACCAGCCCGGCCCAGCCCGGCCAGGTCAGGCCCGCTCCGGCGCAGCATCGGCCGCGGCGTCCTCGGTGCCTTCCCCGTCTTCCGCGGCGGCAGAGGCGACCAGATCCTCGGGGTCGACCCAGCCCAGCATCACGCGGGCGGTCATCACCATGTTCTGCGCCTCTTCCAGGCTGACGTCAAAGGGCTCCAGGATGCCGTCATCCTTCTTGCGCTCGCCGCCTTCGGTCGTCCAGCCGCCGGCCAGCTCCCAGTCGGCGCAGGTGGCGAAATCCTCCAGCGTCAGGACACCGTCCTTGGCCAGCGCCTCGGCCATCTGGGGGGTCAGCCCCTCGAAGCCGATCAGCGTGTCATCGGCGCCCAGCGCACGCGCATTCTCCAGCGCAGCGGTGTTGATCGCCTCCAGCTTTTCGCGCGCGCGGGTCTGCAGTTCTTCGGCCGTGTCCTCGTCGAAGCCGTCGATGGACAAAAGCTCGTCAATCTCGACATAGGCGACCTCTTCCAGTTCGGTAAAGCCCTCGGCCACCAGAAGCTGCGCCATCAATTCGTCGATATCCAGCGCATCCATGAAAAGCTGCGTGCGCTCGGCGAATTCGGCCTGACGGCGGGCGCTTTCCTCGGCCTCGGTCATGATGTCGATGTCCAGGCCCGTCAACTGGCTGGCCAGCCGCACGTTCTGCCCGCGCCGGCCGATGGCCAGCGACAACTGCTCGTCGGGCACCACCACCTCGATCCGGGCGGCATCCTCGTCGATCACCACCTTGCTGACCTCGGCCGGCTGCAAGGCGTTGACCAGAAAGGTCGCCTGATCCTCGTTCCAGGGGATGATGTCGATCTTTTCGCCCTGCAACTCGCCCACCACGGCCTGAACGCGGCTGCCGCGCATGCCGACGCAGGCGCCCACCGGGTCGATGGAACTGTCGTAGCTGATCACGGCGATCTTGGCGCGGCTGCCGGGGTCACGGGCCACGGCCTTGATCTCGATGATGCCGTCATAGATTTCCGGCACTTCCATCTTGAACAGTTCGGCCATGAATTCGGGCGCGGTGCGCGACAGGAAGATCTGCGGGCCGCGGGCCTCGCGCCGGACGTCCTTGACATAGCAGCGGATGCGGTCGTTGGGGCGATAGGTCTCGCGGCCGATCTTTTCGTTGCGGCGCAGGATGCCTTCGCCCCGGCCCAGTTCGACGATAACGTTGCCGTATTCCTCGCGGCGCACCAGACCGTTGATGATGGTACCGGCGCGGTCCTTGTATTCTTCGTACTGGCGGTCGCGCTCGGCCTCGCGGACCTTTTGCAGGATGACCTGCTTGGCCGATTGCGCGGCGATGCGGCCCAGATCCACCGGCGGCACGGTTTCGTGGAATTCGTCGCCAACCTGCGGCTCACCGGCCTCGGCCGGGTCGATGCGGGCGCCGTCGCGCAGCCAGAATTCGTCACGCCCGGCTTTTGGCGCCGTGAAATAGGCGCGCGCCTGATCGGCGGTGAACTGGGCGTGGTGGTTTTCCAGCTCTTCCTCGGCGGTGACGGTGCGCACGCGGGTAAAGGTGGCGCGGCCGGTCTTGCGGTCGATGGACACATGGATGTCCATATCGGCGCCATAGCGTGACTTTGCGGCGCGGGCGAGGCTTTCTTCCATCGCCTCGATGACCAGCGCGGGGTCGATCAGCTTTTCGCGCGCCACGGCCTCGGCCGTCTGCAGAAGCTCAAGCTGGTTGGCAGAGGTAATTGCCATGGTCCTCACTCCTCCCGGGAAGCGGTGTCGGTTTCAATCTCGTCAAAGGCGCTTTCGTCGAAGGCGCCGCTTTCCTTGCGGCTGCGCAGCGTTTCCTCGATCAGCGCGTCGGTCAGCACCAGTTTCGCGTCCGACAGCCAGTCAAAGCGAAGGCCGATGGTGACGGGCTTGCCCTGATCCTCGATCTCGATCAGCACCTCGTCGCCTGCCTCGCCCGTTTCGGTGCCCATCAGCACGCCCTTGAAGCGCCGCCGCCCGTCGATCAGGTCGGTGGTTTCCAGCCGCGCCTCGTAGCCTTCCCAGCTGTCGAAATCCTTCAGCCGGGTCAGCGGGCGGTCGATGCCGGGGCTGGAGACTTCCAGCGTATAGGTGTCCTCCAGCGGGTCCTCGACATCCAGCACGGCCGAGACGGTGGTCGATATCTCGGCGCAGTCATCGACCTCGATCCCGCCCTCGGGGCGGTCGGCCATGATCTGCAGCACGCGGGTCTTGCCGCTCATCAGGCGCAGGCGCACCAGTTCGAAGCCCATCGCCTCGACCGCGGGGCGCACGATTGCGGCCAGTCGCCGGTCGATGGCGGTGCGGGCGACAAGGTCGCTGTCAGTGTCGGTCTGATGGGGCAGGTTGTCCATGGTGATCCGGCTGATTGGGGGCAGAAACGAAAAAACGGGCCGAAGCGGCCCGTGCATCCGTCCGGTGGAGCCTTCGGTGTGGACCCGAAAGCGCCGCTGTTGACGGGGATATAGGGCCGGGCGGCGCGAAACGCAAGCGCTATTCGGCCTGGGGTGGCGTCAGCGGCGCGCCCACATAACCCCCTTAGAACCCCAGCGCGCGCGCCTCATGGCGCAGGCGGTCCATAACGCGCACCAGCACGGACGCGATGCCGGGTTCGGACAGCGCGTGGCCGGCCATTGGCACCAGGTTCATCCGGCTGCCCGGCCAGACCGCGTGCAGCCGATAGGCGGTCACCGGCGGGCAGATCATGTCGAACTGGCCCTGCACGATGGCGCCGCGCACCCCGTCCATCAGCCCCATTGATTGCAGCAGATGCCCGTCGCGTTCGAAAAAGCAGCCGTGGCGGAAATAGTGGTTTTCCAGCTTGGCAAAGGCGCGGGCATAGTCGATAGGGGCTTCCTGCCCGGCGCGCTGGGTAACGCTGGCCAGGGCGTTTTCCCATTCGACCCAAAGCCGCGCATAGCGGCTTTCCTGCGCAAAGACGCCGGAAAACAGCCGCTTGGCATAGGCGCCGATCAGATCGCCCTGTTCGTCAGCCGGAATGGCGCTGGCAAAGCGGTCCCACAGCGCCGGATAAAAGCGCCCCGCGCCCCCGCCATAGAACCAGTCCAGTTCAGCCTTGGTGCCGGTAAAGACCCCGCGCAGCACCAGATAGGCGGCGCGGCCGGGATGGGCCTGGGCATAGGCCAGCGCCAGCGTCGCCCCCCAGCTGCCGCCAAAGACGATCCAGCGGTCGATGCCCAGATCGGTGCGGATGGCCTCGATATCGCGAATCAGATGGGCGGTGGTATTTGCCTCGACGCTCGCATGCGGGCGAGAGCGGCCGCAGCCGCGCTGATCGAACAGGATGATGCGGTAATGCGCGGGGTCGAAGAAACGCCGCATCATGGGGCTGGTGCCGCCGCCCGGACCGCCATGCAGCACCACCACCGGCACCCCGTCCGGTGCGCCGCATTGCTCGACATAGACGCTGTGGCCGTCGCCGACCTCCAGCATCTGCCGGGCAAAGGGCTCGATCGGCGGATAAAGATGCGCCGCGGCGCTGTTTCGGTCTGGGGAATGTGCCATCTTCGGCCCTATATATCCCCCGAACGCGCCGGGCGCCACGGGGGTTGTTTGCGGGATTGCCTCGCCATCGCCGGGGTACAAGGCCCGGGCACAAGGAAGGAAAGGACGCCCCATGACCAGCAGCACCGTCGACGAAGCCGAGATCGCCAAGTTCCAGGCCATGGCAGACGAATGGTGGGACCCGAACGGCAAGTTCCGCCCACTGCACATGCTCAACCCCTGTCGGCTGGACTACATCACCAGCCAGATCGCCGCCGAGTTCGACCGCGACCTGCGCGTTGCCCAGCCGTTCCAGGGGCTGCGCCTGCTGGATATCGGCTGCGGGGGCGGGCTGCTGGCCGAACCCATGGCGCGGCTGGGCGCCACCGTGGTCGGCGCCGATGCGGCCGAGCGCAACATCCCCGTGGCGCGGCTGCACGCTGAACAATCGGGGCTGGAAATCGACTACCGCCACACCACGGCCGAGGCCATGGCGGCGGCGGGCGAGCGTTTTGACGTGGTGCTGAACATGGAGGTGGTCGAACATGTCGCCGACCCGCTGGCTTATCTGACCGCCTGCCATGACCTGCTGAACCCCGGCGGGCTGATGATCTGCTCGACCCTCAACCGCAATGCGAAAAGCTTTGTGGTGGCCATTGTGGGCGCGGAATATGTGATGCGCTGGCTGCCGAAGGGGACGCATGAATGGCAGAAATTCATCACCCCGGACGAGCTTTACGACCTGCTGCGCCGCGCCGGCATGGACCCGGTTGACCGCAAGGGCATGGTCTTCAACCCGGTCGGCTGGTCCTGGTCGCTGTCGGCGCGCGACCTGTCGGTGAATTACGTCACGGCCTCGGTGCGACGGGGTTGATCCGGTGGCGGTTCTGCCTGCGGGTATTCGCCGCCTGACGGAAGGGTGCCGCGCCCCATGTTGACGCGAGCGGCAGCTAAGCGGACTTTTCTGCCGGTTGCTGTGACTGCGCGCAACCTGCCCGCAGTCACAGCATCAGCGACGTGGAGGGCGGTTTGCCGACTGTGACGCTGCGGCATTGCACACGCAGTATTCTGCGATAGCGGACAATCGCTGACAGGAGCGCTGACCATATTCAAGCCTGAGTTCCGCCT
>SKHK01000037.1 GCA_007117005.1 Paracoccaceae bacterium | reverse complement strand
GTCGGCAAGACGCGTCGATGCCTCGCTGCCGCGGCGCCCGCCCGGTTGCGTTTCTTTCCCAATATGCAGAACGCCGCCCAGGAACGTGCCGGTCGTCAATACCAAAGAATGCCCCGAAAGCGTGGTCCCGTCTGCCAGAACAGCACCGCGCAATCGTCCTGAATCGATATGAAGATCGACGACCTCTCCCAGAATCAGTGTCAGGTTTTTCTGCTTTTTCACGGCGGCCTGAATGAAGCTCTTGTAGCGGGCCCTGTCCGCCTGCGCGCGTGGCCCCTGAACGGCCGGGCCGCGGGAACGGTTGAGCAGCCGAAACTGAATGCCGGCATAGTCCGCGCCCAGACCCATAACGCCATCCAGCGCATCGATCTCTCGCACCAGATGACCCTTGCCCAAACCACCGAAAGCCGGGTTACAGGACATGGTCCCCAGATCGGAAAGCTTGAACGTGATCAAGGCGACCGAAGCACCGCAGCGCGCTGCTGCAAATGCAGCCTCGACACCTGCATGCCCGGCACCGACGACGATGACATCGAATTGTTTCACGTGAAACCGCCTATTTCCCTATGCAAAAGGCGCTGAATATCCGGCCCAGCACCTCTTCCGTCTCTACTCGTCCAGTCAGCACTTCCAGATGCGATATCGCTTCCCTGATCCAGGCTGCAACAAATTCTTCGCCTCTGTCGTGCTGTTCAATACACCGAAGAGCCGCACGAAGTGCAGCTTCCGCTTGTTCCAGACACTGAAAATGCCTCTCTGACGAAAACAGGACTGATTCGGCGGAAAGCCGCGAGAGGCGCTGCGCGATCTCGGTCATCAGCTTGTCCAGGCCTTCGCCCGTACGGCCCGAAAGCCCGTCTTGCCCCCACAGATCGGACTTACCCAGAAAAATAAGGTCGCTCTGTGCCAGCGTTTCGATCCGTTCATCCGGGTCACTCTTCAAATATAACCTGATGTCGGCATCGCTTGCCCTTTTCAAGCCGCGCTCGATGCCGATCCGCTCGACCGGATCATCGGTTTCACGCAGCCCTGCGGTGTCTATCAAGGTAACCAGAAAACCTTCGCAGTCCAGCCGCACCTCTATCACATCCCTAGTCGTTCCTGCATGCTCTGACGTGATGGCTGCATCTCTGCCCGCTAGGGCATTCAGCAAAGTCGACTTGCCAGCATTCACCTTGCCGACAATCGCCACTTCGAACCCGTCACGGATGCACTCCGCCGTGCGTCGACCTCTCGTGTGCTGCGCCATATCATCAATACAGACCGAAAGCGCAGCAGCAACCTGCACATTCAGCTCCTGCGGAATATCTTCGTCAGAGAAGTCGATCACCGCTTCGATCAGCGCTAGCGCTTCGATCAGCGCCTCTCGCCATGCCTGAACAGTGTCGGATGCTTCCGCCCCAAGCAACCTCATCGCAACCTTGCGCTGCTGTTCGGTATCGGCGTTGATCAATTCCGACAGCGCCTCGGCCTGCAACAGGTTCATGTTGCCGGCGTCGAAAGCCCGCCGCGTGAACTCTCCTGGTTGGGCCAAGCGAACGCCGTCGAATTCCATGCATCGATCCAGCACGGCGGAAACAACCGCCGGGCTGCCATGCACATGAAATTCAACGACATCTTCGCCGGTAAAGCTGCGGTTTTTCTGAAAGAACAGAATAAGGGCCTGGTCCAGCACCGCATCGTCAGCGCCGCGAATAGCCCTGAGCGCGGCATGCCTGGGCGCGGGCAAACTGCCGGTCATTTCCGTGCAGAGCAGTTGCGCCTCTGGTCCTGACACACGGATTACCGAAACCCCTGCCCGACCCCGGGCCGAGGCGAGCGCGACGATCGTATCGCCGGCACCGATCACGATCAGGAATTCATCGAGTCGAAGAATTCCTCGTTCGTCTTGGTTTGTTTGAGTTTCGAGATGAGGAATTCGATGCCGTCTGTCGCACCCATCGGGTTCAGGATACGGCGCAGGACAAAGGTTTTCTGCAGGTTGTTCTTTTCAACCAGCAATTCTTCCTTCCGTGTGCCGGATTTCAGAATATCGATGGCAGGGAACACGCGCTTGTCGGCGATCTTTCTGTCCAGAACGATTTCGCTGTTCCCCGTGCCCTTGAATTCCTCGAAGATCACCTCATCCATGCGGCTTCCCGTATCGATCAGCGCTGTGGCGATGATGGTCAGCGATCCGCCTTCTTCGATATTGCGCGCTGCTCCGAAAAAGCGTTTTGGGCGCTGCAGGGCGTTCGCGTCCACACCGCCTGTCAGAACCTTGCCGGAAGACGGCACAACGGTGTTGAAGGCTCGCCCAAGACGCGTGATCGAATCCAGCAGGATGACCACGTCGCGCTTGTGTTCAACCAGACGCTTGGCTTTCTCGATGACCATCTCAGCCACGGCAACATGGCGTGTTGCCGGCTCGTCAAAGGTCGATGAGACCACCTCGCCATTCACGCTACGTTGCATATCCGTCACTTCTTCCGGACGTTCGTCAATCAGCAGAACAATCAGGTAGCATTCGGGTTGGTTCTTCGCGATCGAGTGCGCGATGTTCTGCATCAGAACGGTCTTGCCGGTCCGCGGCGGTGCCACGATGAGGGCTCGCTGGCCCTTGCCCATGGGCGCAACGATATCGATGATCCGTGCAGAGCGGTCGCGCTTTTGTTCTTCATCGATCTCCATCTTGAATCGCTTTTCGGGGTAAAGCGGTGTCAGATTGTCGAAATGCACCTTGTGTCGCGCACTTTCCGGCTCGTCAAAGTTGATCTTGTTGACCTTCGTAAGCCGGAAATAGCGCTCCTGCTCTGACGGGGCCTCGATCACACCCTCCACGGTGTCACCCGTACGCAACGAGAACTGCCGGATGATCTGCGGGGACACATAGATGTCGTCAGGGCCGGGCAGATAGTTTGCTTCGGTCGAGCGAAGAAAACCAAATCCGTCCTGCAGAACTTCCAGCACACCGTCGCCGGATATTTCCCAACCTTCTTCTGCCTGCTCCTTGAGGATCGAGAACATCATCTCGCCCTTGCGCATGGACGGCGCGTTATCGATCTCCAGCTCTTCTGCCATCTTGAGCAGATCTGCCGGGGACTTTGCCTTCAGATCAGAAAGGTTAAGGGTGTTCACGCTCATGGAGACTCCAGCGTTTCGGCCTGGGCAGGGATGTTCGGACAGGGGAAAGGGCACAGAACCGTGCCGGTCTCGGGTAGCCTTGAAGATCAGCCGAGTCAATCCCGGCTGGTGATAGCTACCCATGTCTTTCCTTGGTGGTCATTCCGCTGGGTGGAACCTGTTAAAATAAAAATGAAGAAGAGAAAGAATGATGATGAAGTAGGGCGTGTTGATATGTGGATAAGATGGTCAGGGTAGAAGGAAGGCAACACGAAAGAAATTTTATGATTTATTATCAGTGTTTTCCGTAAGCTGTGAAAGGGCATGTCAGGACGCAGGACAGGACAAGAGTGTTGGATAAGCAGGCAGTATCGGCTTGTTCTTCAACACTGGGCTCGGAAGGATGGGCCCACAACCAGGTGAGCAGTGGATCGCTCCCATGGTTTTCCCGCGCCACGCGGTCTGGTCGGTGGATAAATCTGCGCGGGTCCCAGGCATCCGGTGGCCAGATCTGTTTCACGACAGCGCAGTCAGGCGCCCGGTTCCGGGGTTGAACTGCGACATGAAATGGTGATGCTGAGCCGTCTCCACGGCTGAGGAATTGACAAGATGATCTTCTGCGCCGTCCTTGGCGATCCGATTTCACACAGTCTCTCGCCGCGCATGCACAATCTCTGGTTTCAGCGAGAAGGCATCGATGGCTGCATGATCCCGGTTAGATCATCCGTCGAGTCGCTGGCGAGTAATCTGGAGGCGCTGCAAAGACTTGGTTTCAAAGGGGCAAACGTCACGCTGCCGCTAAAGGAAAAGGCTTTCCAGCTTTCCGACGCACGTTCTGACGCAAGCATGATGTGTGGCGCCGCGAACCTGGTTTGCTTTCAGAACCAACAGATCACTGGGGACAACACAGACGGGTATGGTTTCACGTGGAACATCCGCCACATCGTTCCGGGATGGGTGCCACGCCAGGCCGCCGTCATCGGCGCAGGTGGTGCAGCCCGTGCGATTCTGGCGGCGCTGATCGAAACTGGCGCTGAAAGGATACTGGTGACCAACCGAACGAAGGAACGGATCAGTCACTTACCCTCGGCGCTGCTCTCGTCCATCGAGATTGTTGATTGGGACCATCGCGATGAGATGTTGCAAGACTGCGACGTTCTGGTGAACACCACATCTCTGGGCATGGTAGGCAATCCGGCTCTTCCACTGCGGCTGGATGCGTTGCCCAAATCGGCTGTGGTCAATGACATCGTGTACAAACCGTTGGAAACGCCTTTGTTGAAGGCCGCAAGAGAACGCGGGAATATCGTGGTCGACGGGTTTGGAATGTTGCTTCATCAAGCCGTTCCGGCCTTTCACGCCTGGACAGGTGTGACACCGACCATCGACGAGAGGTTCCGTGAAATGGTGTTGTCGTCATGACCTTTATTCTGGGGCTAACCGGCTCAATTGGCATGGGAAAATCGACTGCGGCTAAAATTTTCACCAGCCTTGATGTCCCTGTCTGGGATGCGGATGGGACAGTTCACTTGCTTTACGCGCCCGGCGGTGCGGCGGTCTCTCCCGTTGCCGCCATTTGCCCCGATGCGTTGGTTGATGGTGGTATCGATCGCAATGCCCTGAAGGCATGGCTGGCAGAAGATCCTGACAGATACGCCACGCTCGAAGCGATTGTGCACCCGTTGGTGGCGCAAGAACGACAGGCCTTTCTTTCTCGCCACAGGGAGGCGGACGAGAGGCTTGTCGTTCTGGACATCCCGCTGCTGTTCGAATCGAAATCCCCCCATCACTGCGATGCGGTCTTGCTGGTCACCACATCGGCCGAGGAGCAACGCCGCCGGGTCATGTCCCGGCCGGGTATGACCGAAGCGCTGTTTCAACAGATCCTTTCGCGGCAGATGCCGGACAGCGAAAAGCGCAAACGGGCGGATTTCGTCATCGTGACGGAAACGCTTGACCAGACGACAAGAGAAATCGAAACCCTTGTCCGAACCCTGACCACGGCAGACAGGAGACCTGCGTGAGAGTCGTCGTGCTGGACACCGAAACAACCGGCCTGGACCCCGAAGACGGGCACCGCATAGTGGAGATCGGCGCGGTCGAGATGCGCAACTATTCCCGCACGGGCGAGGTCTATCATCAGTACATCAACCCGGAACGCGACATGCCGGCAGAGGCAGAGGCCATCCATGGTCTATCCGGGGCTTTCCTCAGTGGTTTTCCGACATTCGGCGCTATCGCCGCCGATCTGATGCGCTTTCTCGGTGACAGCGCCCTTGTAATCCACAATGCCAGCTTCGACATGAAGTTTCTGAACCATGAGCTGACACAAGCCGGCCATGCCAGTCTGCCGCTTGATACCGTGACGGATACGCTGGCGCTTGCCCGCAGAAAGTTCCCCGGAGCCTCTGTGTCGCTTGACGCGCTTTGCCGGCGCTTTGGTGTCGACAATTCATCACGGGATAAACACGGCGCCCTGCTGGACAGCGAGTTGTTGGCGGATGTCTATCTTGAATTGATCGGCGGTCGGCAAACCGATCTGGGCCTTGCCACAGTCGGGGCAAAACCCGGCCAACATGCCACGGCCACGGTCTGGACGCCGGGAAAGCGGCCGAACAACCTGCCAGCCCGTTTGACCACCGCGGAGGAAAGCGCGCATGAAACGATGATCCAGGATATGGGTGAGGCGGCCATCTGGACAAGGCTGCGTGAATCCGGCACTGCAAAGCATTGATTCTGGTTAATTTTCCCGCCCTTGTTATCGGCGCTGGCCCAGCCGGATTGATGGCGGCGACGCAGCTTGCGGATCACGGGCATCGGGTTCTGATCGCTGAAAGCCAGCCATCGCCGTCGCGAAAATTCCTAATGGCGGGGAAATCCGGGCTGAATCTCACGAAAGACGAAGACCTGCCGGCTTTCATCAATCAATACGGCACCGCATCCGACTGGCTGGGCCCGATGATAACGCGCTTTGGGCCCCAGCAGGTGCAGGACTGGGCGAAAAGCCATGGACAGCGGGTTTTCACAGGCAGTTCCGGCCGGGTTTTTCCGGTGGCGATGAAAGCCTCACCGCTGTTGCGCCATTGGTTGAACGCTCTTGCCGCTGATGGTGTGGAACTGCGGCGCCGGTGGCGATGGCAGGGTTTCAGCGATCGGGGCTTCGTTTTCGGCACACCGGAGGGCCCGGTCACCGTGCGGACCGGGCGATGCGTTCTGGCTTTGGGCGGGGCAAGCTGGGCGCGTCTGGGTTCTGATGGCGCTTGGGTGCCTTGGCTGGCCGAAAAGGGCGTCGAGATCGCTCCCTTTCAGCCCTCGAACATGGGTTTTGCCGTGCCATGGTCGCGGGCGATGGCGCCGCATATCGGCATGCCGATCAAGAGTATCGCCTTGCGCGCAGGCGAACTGACCTCACGCGGTGAGATCACGCTTTCCGCGCAAGGTCTGGAAGGCGGCGGGCTTTACCCCCTCTCATCCCGGCTGCGGGAGGGCGCGGCGCTTTCCATCGATCTTTTCCCTGATCTGGCCGAGGCGGCGGTAATGACCCGCCTGTGCGGTGCCCGGAAATCCGAAAGCACAACGAACAAGCTGCGCAAGGCGTTGAAACTGTCCGGCGCACGCCTGGCGCTGTTTCTGGAATTCGCAAGGCCCGTGCCCCGTGAACCCGCCGCGTTGGCCCGGTTGTGTAAGGCCCTGCCGGTGCGGCTGGGACCTCCAAGCCCCATGGATCACGCCATTTCGGTCGCCGGGGGGATCAGGCAAAACGCGGTTGATCAGGGGTTGATGCTGAAGGCCCTGCCCGGTGTCTTTGTCGCCGGCGAAATGCTGGACTGGGACGCGCCGACGGGCGGTTATCTGCTTACAGCCTGCCTTGCCACGGGGATGCATGCTGGCCGGTCTGCGGCGGCCTGGGATGGTGGTTGCTTGTGACGCAAAGGAACAGACCGTCAAGCAGCGTGTATCTGCCGAAAAAGGCCGTATGGGCAGAAAGCTTCCCTGTTTTTTCAAGCAGATATCCGACGAATGCGCGGCTATTCGGATAAACCTCTACCCGAACCCTGTCGAAGCCGAAAAGCACCCCCGTCACGGGATACTGCGCCTTGTAGATCGCCTCCTTGCAGGCAAAGATCAGCTTTGCCATGCGGCCTGCGTCCGGGTGGCGATGGATCGCGCGGCGCTCTTCGTCCAGAAGAATGATGTCCTGCAGGTCGGCATCCAGCGGGGCGTCATCTTCAAGGTCTATCCCCACGAAAACCTGCGGTTCGGCGCGGCATAGAACCGCAACCGCCAACCGCCCGGCATGGCTGAGTGAGCCGACAAGACCCGGCGGCCAGATAGGCGCCCGATCCTGGCCGGGCAGAACCGGGAACGGATCGACACCCATCTGCCTTTGCGCGCGCCGCAGGGCCAACCGACCGGCCAGGAACTCGGCGCGGCGTACGTCGGAAACCGTCCCCAGGGCCTGTAATTCCATCTCGAAATCACCGACTCCCAACGTCATCGCTTCGGCAATGTCAGCGGTGCCGATATGGCAATCCGGCCCCAGCAGGCGCCGCCCCGCCGCCTCCAGCACCGCATTGTCCGGCGTCATGCCCACATCGCGTCAGCCTGCCTTGCTCATGCGCTGGTTGCGCATCGCACGGCGCCGCGCCATGGCGTCCAGCCGATTGTTGGCGGCTGCTTCTGGCGGCGGCGGGGCGGCGGTGTCATCCTTCGCCGTGGTCTTGGGCCGATACTTGCTGTCAATATGCCGGGCCAGCGCCGAAAGCACCGGGAAGCGGAAGATATCGGTGATCGACAGGCCGGGCAGGCCCAGCCTCTCGCGCAATTCGCGGTGCGCGTGGACGGCCAGCAATGAATGCCCCCCCAGCGCAAAGAAACTGTCGCCGCTGCCGATGTCCTGCACGCCCAGCACCGCCGTCCAGACCGCACGGATCTGTTGCAGCGTATCGCCATCCGTGGCGCCGTCGGGCTGCGCCTTGTCGGCCGAAACGGCCACAGCGTTCTGCGCTTCGGGGTCCGGCAGGGCCTTGCGATCGATCTTCTTGTTCGGCGTCAGGGGGAATTCCGCCAGCGCCATCACCTGCGCCGGTACCATCACGGCCGGCAGGACGCGGGCCAGTTCGCTCTTCAGTTCCGCGGCGCGTGCGGCGGGGCAACCCGTGACATAGGCCAGCAGCCTGACATCCCC
>SKHK01000128.1 GCA_007117005.1 Paracoccaceae bacterium | reverse complement strand
GGGGCAGGCGGGGCGGCAGGCGGGGCGGCAGGCGGGACATTGCCTGATGCGGACGACGGCAGCGGCGGCGGCTCTGCCACAGCCGCCGATGGGCGCGGAACCCGTGGCACCTCGGCCACCCGCGCCGCACCACCACCACCAGGCACAGGCGGGGGCAGCACCGCCCCGCCTGGCAAGGGCCTGGGGACACCGGGTAACGGGGGCGGCTGCGCGCCCGTTGTGACGGGAGGCGCATGTGGCGCGGAAGGCGCGCGCGGGGACGCGATGCCATCAGGCAGCATGTCGCCCAGCGCCTCGACCTGCCCGCCGATGCCCTCGTCTATATCAAAGTCAAACCCACCGTCATCCAGCAGGCCGCCAGCCAGCGCCGATGCACCCGCCGCGCCCCTGCGCCGCGCGGGCCGGCGCAACTGGAACCAGACCCCCAGCACGAAACACAGCACGGTGATGATCAGCCCCCAGGAGGCGGGCTGAAGCCCCAGCACCGCGCCGGACCCGCTGGCCTGCGGAAACTGCCCGTGGGTGAGCAGGTGGTGCAGCGTCATCATCATGTCGCGAAGGTCGCGCAGCGGCTGCAGCGCCGGAAAGGGCTCCATCAGCGCCTTGACTGAACTGCCGACCATGGCGGCGCCCTTGAACGACGTCACGACAGCCACGAAGAAGCGGAAGACGCTGATCGCCACGATCCCGCCCAGCAGGAAGCCGAACAGAAAGGCCATCCAGTGCGGCACCGCCAGAACCAGCAGCACACCGACGATCAGCCCGCCGATGATGAAATTCAGCACATGCTGCAACAGCACCGCCAGAATACCGCCGACCAGCGCGAAAAAGCCGGTCGCCGCGCCAACCCCGCCCTGCAGGGCATCGACCAGCGCACCAACGAGCGCCCCCACCACGGCCCCGCCGATGAACACCGCCGCCCAGAAAAGCTGCCGGCCGAACAGACACAGCGCCAGACCAGCGATGATCAGAACCACATAGAAACCGACGAACGGAACCGAGAGGATCTGTTCAAGCTGCCCCAGCAGCCCCCCCGCATCGCCCGCCTGCCGGGCGACCTGTGGCCGGTTCAGGCCAAGAAACCGAAACACGAAATCAAGAAAATCAAGCATGAACGCCACACAGCCCCGCTGCCCTGCCTGTTTGCGAAACATCGCCGGGCGGGGCAAGCCCTTGCGGGGGCTGTGACCGGATGCTCTTGCCATTCCCGCGGCGCATGGTCACCCTTCGGGCATCAGCCGACCTGAGGCGCAACCATCAAAGGGCCGACACCATGGCGATCTATGTCGATGCCGATGCCTGCCCGGTAAAGGCCGAGGCAGAGCGCGTGGCGACCCGCCACGGGGTCGCGCTGTTTCTGGTCTCCGATGGCGGGGTCCGCCCATCGGCCAACCCGCTGGTGCAAGTGATCTTCGTGGCTCAGGGGCCGGATGCGGCCGATGACTGGATCGCCGAGCGCGCCGGGCCGGGCGATGTGGTCGTCACCTCCGATATCCCGCTGGCCGCGCGCTGCGTTCAGGCGGGCGCGCTGGTGCTCAAGCATGATGGCGAGGCGCTGGGCGCGCAGAACATCGGCAACGCGCTGGCCACGCGCAACCTGATGGCCGACCTGCGCGCGGCAGACCCGTTCCGGCAGGGCTCTGGCCGCGGCTTTCGCAAAGAGGACCGCTCGCGCTTTCTGGATGCGCTGGACCGCGCGCTGCGCAAGGCGGCGCGCTGACACGCGGCCCCCTTGGCCGCCTTCCCTGACGGGGCGTCACACGCCGACCCGGGCCATGGGGGCTGGCCGTGGCCTGCGTGATACCCCTATCCTGCCGCCACATTCCCCAGCCCCCCTGACCTGAAAGGGCCCCTCACCATGACCCAGACCAGCACCATCAACCGCCGTTTCGTTCTGGCCGAGCGTCCCGCCGGCATGCCCGATGACAACACCCTGCGGCTGGAACAGACCCAGGTGCCGAAACCCGGCCCGGGCCAGATGTTGCTGCGCAGCCTGTTCCTGTCCATCGACCCCTATATGCGCGGACGGATGAGCGCGGCGAAATCCTATGCCCAGCCGGTCGAGATCGGCGGCGTGATGACCGGCCAGGTGGTGGCCGAGGTGATGGAAAGCGACCTGCCCGGGTTTGCCCCCGGCGACCGCGTGCTGGCGATGAGCGGATGGCAGGACTACGCGGTCTCTGACGGCGAGGGCGTGATGAACCTGGGCGCGGCACCGGAAAACCCGTCCTGGGCGCTGGGGATTCTGGGCATGCCCGGCTACACCGCCTATGCGGGCCTTCTGAAACTGGGCGAGCCGAAACCGGGCGAGACGGTGGTCGTGGCCGCGGCGGCTGGCCCGGTGGGGGCGACGGTGGGCCAGATCGCCAAGCTGAAGGGCTGCCGCGTGGTCGGCATCGCCGGCGGGGCGGAAAAATGCGCCCATGTCACCGGCACGCTGGGTTTTGACGCCTGCATCGACCACCGGGCGGACGATTTCGCCAGGCAGCTTGCCGATGCCTGCCCGGACGGGATCGATGTCTATTTCGAGAATGTGGGCGGCAAGGTGCTTTACGCGGTGCTGCCGCTGTTGAACCCCTTTGCGCGGGTGCCGGTCTGCGGGATGGTCGCCTGGTACAACCTGACCGGCCTGCCCGAGGGCGGCGATCACGGCCCCCAGATCATCAGCACGATCCTGCGCATGAAAGTGCGGATGCAGGGCTTCATCATCTATGACAGCTTCCCGCCGGAAACCTATCAGGAGTTCGTGCGCGACATGACCGGCTGGCTGGCCGAGGGGCATATCCGCTACCGCGAACAGCAGGTTCAGGGGCTGGAAAGCGCCTCGCGCGCGTTGCAGGACGTGCTGGCGGGGCGCAATTTCGGCAAGATGGTGGTGCATATCGCCGACTGATCCGGCATCGCGGGGCGTGCGCGCGCGCGCACGATGGGCTGCGACCATCCGCGCATTGGACAGGGGTAGTGCCAGAGCCTAACTTTGTGCCAGCAAAGGAGGCGTCCCATGCGTCAGGAACCCCAGACCCCGCCCGACTATCACGGCTATGACGAAGGCAGGCGCCTGCCGCGGCTGGTCAGGCTGTACATCTGGCAATGCCTGATCGGCTTCGGCCTGTCGGGTATCTTCACCGCGCTTCTGCTTTATTTCGACGTGGTGGGGCTGCGCGGGCTGGTCATGGGCACGCAGGGCGGGTTCATGGCCCTGTTCCTGCTGTTCTTCTTCAACGGGCTGGTCTTTGCCGGCGTTCAATTCGCCATCACCATCATGCGCATGGCCGATGACGACGGGCCGGGCGGGGGCAGGCGTGACAACGCGCTGAGCCAGGTTCCGGGGCGGATCATGGCCGCGCTGGCCAGGCCCGGCCGCATCGCACAACCCATCCGCGCGCAAGACCGCCCGAACGGCCAACGCGACTGACCGCCAGCGCCCGGCGGCCGGATCGCATCATTCCGGCCCTGTCGCTTTCTCGCTGCAATGCGGCGCAATTCGCCGCACCTGCAAAGCATCGCTGTGGCACGTGAAATGCCTGATACGCCACCGACCCGCTTTCAGGAGCGCCTTGATGCGAGACCTTGCCAGCGTCACGCCCCTGCTGCTGGGGGTTCTGCTTATCATGCTGGGCAACGGCATGCATTTCACCCTCATCGGCCTGCGCGGCGGGATCGAGGGGTTCTCGACCACCGAACTGGCCACCGTCACATCGGCCTATTTCCTGGGCTTCCTGTCGGGCGCCCGCTACGCGCCGGTGCTGATACGGCGGGTGGGACATGTGCGCGTCTTCGCCGCGCTTGGCAGTTTCATGTCGGCGGGACTGATCGCCTTTCCCCTGCTGACCGACCCCATCGCATGGACGCTGCTGCGGCTGGCGCTGGGCTTTTGCATGTCCGGCATCTACGTCGCCGCCGAGAGCTGGCTGAATAATGCCGCCAGCAACGATTCCCGCGGCAAGGTGCTGTCGGCCTACATGATGGCGCAAACCCTGGGCATCATCGGCGCGCAGGGCCTGCTGAGCCTTGGCGATGCGGCGACGCCGACGCTGTTCATCCTGGCGTCGATCCTGGTGTCCATCTCTTTCGGGCCGATCCTGCTGTCGGCAACGCCCATGCCCGCCACCGATACCAGCCGCGCCATGTCACTGCGCCAGCTTTTCAGCGAGGCGCCGCTGGGGACGGCCGGGATTTTCCTGCTGGGCAGCATCTATGCCACGCTGACCGGCATGGGGGCGGTCTATGGCAGCATGACAGGCTGGTCGGCGGGGCAGATCGCTCTGTTCGTGGCGGTGCTTTTCGCCGGGGCGCTGGTGCTGCAATATCCCATCGGCTGGCTGTCGGACCGGATGGACCGGCGCAAGGTCATCCTGGCCACCGCCGCCATCGGCGCGCTGTTCTGCCTGCCGGGCGCGCTGCTGACACAGTATTTCAACCTGCTGCTGCTTGCCGCCTTCATCGTCGGGGGGGTTACAACGCCGCTATACGCGCTGTTTCTGGCCTATACCAATGACTGGCTGTCCCCCGAGGACATGCCGGCAGCATCCGGCGGGCTGGTCTTTGCCTTCGGCCTTGGCGCCATCACCGGACCGCTGGCCACCGGCTGGGCGATGCAGGGAATGGGGCCCTACGGTTTCTGGGTTGTGGTGGGGCTGACCTTCGGGCTGATTGCCCTTTACGCCATCTATCGGACATCGCAGCGCAGCGTGACCCCGCCGGCAGAGACCGAAAGCTATCTCAACGTGCTGCCTACCACCTCGGCCGTCGCGGTAGAGGCCGCGGCCAGCTGGACGGCAGACCAGGCAGAAGCCGAAGGCGAGACGGCACCGCAGCCGGCTGGCCAACAGGCCTAAACATGACAGAAGGTGGCGGGCCCGCAGCAACCGTATCAGGCGTGAATTTCCCGAGAGCCTGATTAATCAGGTGGGCGCCAGATACCAGGGCCACGACCCTGGCAGAGCCAGCCCCCGTCGGAAAAGGTTATCGGCCACTGGAAAAGTGCCGTCCTCGGGAAGAGCAGAACCCGCCACAGGTTGATGTAGGCCCGGCCCGCGCCGCCTGCAAGGGCGCGCCGGGCCATCCGCGGATGACGTATACGGTCAGGGGCGGTTCCAAAACCGCTGGTATTGGCATAGCGTTGTGGCAATGACGCCCCGTTTCAGACCCGCCGAGCCCGGACCGCGCGCGCCCGCAAGGGCCGCCCCGCGTCGATGAGCCCGCCCGGTGCGCCACCTCTGGGCACACCCGCCGCCGAGCCGGGACGCGCGCCGGGCCGGCAGCTGGCGCGCGGGGTCTGCCGTTTGATGCGCAGCCTCGATTTCGCCCCGCTGGAAGAGGTCGCACCGACGCGCGGTCTGCGGGTCGATGTGATGGCGCTGGGCCCGAAGGGCGAGGTCTGGGTGATCGAATGCAAATCCTCGCGACAGGATTTCACCGCTGACCGCAAATGGCAGGGCTATCTGCCCTGGTGCGACCGTTTCTTCTGGGCCGTCCCGGCCGATTTCCCCGATGCCGACAGCCTGCCGGAGATCGGCGGGCTGATCCTGGCCGATGACTATGGCGCCGAAATCATCCGCACCCCACCCGACACGCCGCTGCCAGCCGCACGCCGCCGCGCCCTGACGCTGCGCCTGGCCCGGCTGGCCGCCCTGCGCCACCTGCACCTGCTGGATCCGATGGGCTGACCGCCAGGCCGGGAACGGGCTGCGCCGCGTCTGCGCTTAGAGCGTGTCGCGTTCATCCGCATTCACGCGACACGCTCTATCTTATTGTTGTCGCATGTCGAAAAGCTCGGAACCGGAGTCCACTTCCGAGCCACATTCTCTAGATGCTCAAGCAGACATATTTCAGTTCCAGATAATCCTCGATCCCGTGGCGCGACCCCTCGCGGCCCAGACCGGATTGCTTGACCCCGCCAAAGGGCGCCACCTCGGTCGAGATGATGCCGGTATTCACCCCGACGATGCCGTATTCCAGCCCTTCCTGCACGCGGATGATCCGCCCCATGTCACGCGCATAGAAATACGCGGCCAGCCCGAAGATGGTGTCATTGGCATGGTCGATCACCTCTTCCTCGGTGTCGAAGCGGAAAAGCGGCGCCAGCGGGCCAAAGGTTTCCTCCTGCGCGACTTTCATCGACTGCGTGACGCCGGTAACGATGGTCGGCTCGAAGAAACTGCCGCCATTGCCGTGCCGCCGCCCGCCGGTCAGCACCTGCCCGCCATGGGCCACCACATCGGCGATATGTTCCTCGACCTTTTCAAGGGCGCCTTCGTTGATCAGCGGGCCCAGGTCCACGCCATCCTCCAGGCCGTCACCCACGCGCAGCTTTTCCACCGCGGCCTTCAGCTTTTCGGCAAAGGCGTCATAAACACCGGCCTGCACGTAAAGACGGTTCGCGCAGACGCAGGTCTGCCCGTTGTTGCGGTATTTCGACATGATCGCGCCCTGCACGGCGGCATCCAGATCGGCGTCGTCGAACACGATGAAGGGCGCATTGCCGCCCAGTTCCATCGAGCATTTGATCACCTGATCGGCGGCCTGGCGCAGCAGGATGCGGCCCACCTCGGTGGAGCCGGTGAAGGTCAGCTTGCGCACTGCCGGGTTCTCGCAGAACTCGCGCCCGATGTCCGAGGACCGCGAGGAGGTCACGATGCTCATCACGCCCTTGGGCACGCCCGCGCGTTCGGCCAGCACGGCCATCGCCAGCGCCGAAAGCGGTGTCTCGGCCGCCGGGCGGCCCACGAAACCGCAGCCCGCGGCCAGCGCCGGGGCAACCTTGCGCGCGATCATCGCGTTGGGGAAATTCCACGGCGTGATCGAGGCCGCAACGCCGATGGGCTGACGGATGACCGAAATACGCTTGTCGCGCTGATGGCCGGGGATGGTTTCGCCATAGATCCGCTTGGCCTCTTCGCCGAACCATTCGATAAAGCTGGCGCCATAGGCGACCTCGCCCCTGGCCTCGGCCAGCGGTTTGCCCATTTCGGCGGTCAGGATGGTGGCCAGGTCATCGGCATTGGCCATCATCAGGTCGAACCATTTGCGCAGGACCGCGGCGCGCTCCTTGCCCGTCCAGCTACCCCAGTCGCGGCGCGCGGCGTCGGCCGCGGCGATGGCGCGCGCGGTCTCGGCCCGGCCCAGATCGGCAACCTCGGCGATCACGTCGCCGCGCGCGGGGTTGCGCACCGCAAAGGTGGCACCGTCATCGGCCTGCACCCATTCGCCGGCCACAAAGGCGCGGGTTTCCAGTAGCGACGGGTCCTTCAACAGGTCGCGCAGGTCAGTGCTCTTGTCCAGCATGGGGGCCTCCAGATCAGGAATGGACGGGGCCTTGCCAGCCCCTTTCGGTTGCGCAATCCTGACCACAAGCCACAGGGGATTACAATGAACAGCCCGCCCGATCTTTCGTCCGATTACGCCAATGCCGCCTTCATCCCGGGGGCCGAGGCGCTGCCGGCGCGCTGGCGGGCAGAGGCCGCGGCGCTGCGCGACAGTCTGGGCGCGCGCGCCCGCAGCGCCATCCCCTATGGCCCCGGCCCGCGCCAGAACCTTGATCTGTTCCTGCCGGACGGCATGCCGAAGGGGCTGATGGTGTTCATCCATGGCGGCTACTGGCTTGATTTCGTGCCCGCCGACTGGTCCGGTTTCGCCGCAGGGGCGCTGGGGCGCGGCTGGGCGGTGGCCATGCCGGGCTACACCCTGGCCCCGCAGGCCCGCATCAGTGCCATGACGCGCGAGATTGAGGCCGCCATCACCACCGCCGCGGCCGAAGTGCCGCAGGGGCCGCTGGTGGTGACAGGCCATTCCGCCGGCGGGCATCTGGCCGCGCGCATGGCCTGCACCGATTTGGCCCCGTCCTGGGCCGCGCGTCTGGCCCGCGTGGTGCCGATCTCGCCGCTTGCCGACCTGCGGCCGCTGATGCAGACCGACATGAACGAAAGGCTGGGCCTGGACCGGGCCGAGGCCAAGGCCGAAAGCCCCGCCCTGTTGCGCCCGCGCCCCGAGACGCTGGTCACCGTCCGGGTCGGCGCGCAAGAGCGTCCGGCCTTTCTGTGGCACGCCCGCCTGCTGTCCGAGGCCTGGGACTGCCCCTGGCACCCCGCCCCGGGACGGCACCATTTCAACGTGATCGACCCGCTTTGCGCCCCGGACAGCGACCTGATGCAGACGCTTCTGGCGGGGCTGTGAGGCACGCGGGCAGGCCGCGCGGCGCCTACGCCTCCAGCAGTTTCTGCAACCGCCGGAAGCTGTCGGCCACCGTTGCCGCCCCCGCGCCACCAAGATAGGCATCCAGCTTCGGCCACAGCCGAATCGCCCGGTCGGTCAGCGGGTCGCTGCCGGTGGCGTATAGCCCCGCCTGCACCATCATCTCGGCCCGCTCATAGGCGCCCAGCAGCCGCCGCGCCTCGGTGATCAGGGCGTTCTCGCCCGGGCTGGCCGCCGCCGGCAAGCTGCGCGAGACCGATCGCAGCAGGTCCACCGCCGGAAAGCGCCCCCTCTCGGCGATGGCGCGGTCCAGCACCACATGCCCGTCCAGCACCCCGCGCAGGATATCGGCGACCGGCTCTTCCATGTCGGACCCCGCCACCAGCACCGTGAAAAGCGCCGTGATATCGCCCTGCCCGGCGTCCTCGTCGCCCGGGCCGGCGCGTTCGGCCAGAGCCATGATCTGATGCGCGGTCGAGGGCGGGAAGCCGCGCAGGCTTGCCGCCTCGCCGCCGGCCAGCGCGATCTCCCGGTGCGCTTCGGCAAAGCGGGTGATCGAATCGCACAGCAGCAGGACATGGCGCCCCTGATCGCGGAAAAACTCGGCCACGGCCATTGCCGAAAGCGCCGCGCGCCGTCGCGCCAGGGGTGACATGTCGGATGTCGCCGTCACCACGACCGACCGCGCGAGCCCCTCTGCGCCCAGCACATCCTCGACGAAATCGCGCAATTCCCGGCCCCGTTCGCCCACCAGCGCCAGGACCACCACATCGGCTTCCACCCCCCGCGCCATCTGCCCCAGAAGCGAGGTCTTGCCCACGCCGGAGCCCGCGAACAGCCCCATCCGCTGGCCGCGCACCAGCGGCAGCATGGTGTTGAACGCGTCGATCCCCGTGGATAGCCGCGCGCCCATCCGCCGACGCCGCGCGGCCGATGGCGGGGGGCTTCGCACCGCACGCAGCTGCAGCCCGCGCGGCAGCGGCCGCCCGTCAAGCGGCTGGCCATAGGGGTCGATCACCCGGCCGATCCAGGCCTCGCAGGGGGCCAGACCACCCACGCCCAGATGTTGCACCCGGTCCCCGGGCGCAAGCCCCTCGCCCGGGCCATCGGGCAGCACATCGACGCTGTCGCGCCCCAGTGCCACCACCTCGCCGCCCAACACCTGGCCGGACTGGCGCGCGATCTCTACCCGGTCGCCCAGCCGCGCCCAAGGCGACAACCCCTCAGCCACCACAACGCCGCCGGCGATACGGGTCAGCCGGCCATGGCGCCTGACAGGCTGCATCGCGGTGATCTCTGCGAGAAGCGGATCGAAGACAGTCATGCACGGCCTCTTTTTCAGCCAGCCGGCAGTGCTTGGCCGGCGATTACGCTTTCTAAACGAATCACCCTTAAGCCTTCGTGTAGACCAGCCGAGGGAGAAGCCCCGTGTTCAACAGTCTGGAAATCCTGCGCCTGGCGCAGGCCCATGCCAGCCATGCCAGCGCCCGCCAGGGTGCCATCGCGCAGAACGTGGCAAATGCCGACACGCCGGGCTATCGCGCCCGCGATGTCGAACCGTTCAACGCCTTCTATGACCGCCTGCGCACCACCCCCACGGGCATGACGGGCATGGCAGGCACGGTGCAGCCGCATCTGCGCCCCGATGCCACCCCGGCCACGCGCACACCGGACGGCAACACCGTCTCGGTCGAACATGAGATGATGCGCGCGGCTTCCGCCCGCCAGCAGCATGAGACCGCGCTGGGCGTCTATTCGATGGCGCGCGACATGCTGCGCGCCTCGCTTGGCCGCTGAGGGGAGGGAAAGCGATGAGCACGATGGAACGAACCCTGGCCCTTGCCGCTTCGGGCATGCAGGCGCAGGCGACTCGGCTGCGCCATGTGTCCGAGAATATCGCAAATGCCGACACGCCCGGCTATCGGCGCAAGACCGTCCCTTTCACGCCCGCAGCGGTGGCCGGCGACGGGACGGGTGAACGCTCTGGCGTGCAGGCCGCCGGCGTGCAGCTGGATCAAAGGGCCCTGCCCCGCATCTATGAACCCGGCCATATCCTGGCCGACGAGACCGGCCATTACGACGGATCGAATGTCGATCTGATGATCGAGATCGCCGATGCCCGCGAAGCCCAGCGCAGCTACGAGGCCAATCTGCGCGTCTTCGACCAGACCCGCCAGATGGCGCAAAGCCTGATCGGCCTGATGCGACGCTGACCGCGGGCCGTGCCAGCGGTCGGCAAAGCCACCCCGGCCGGGACCCAGCGCCCGGCACCTGACAAAGGAGACAGAATGTCATGGACCTGAATGCAGCCTTTGCCGCGCGTGGCTACGGTGCGGCCCGCCCGCTGACCGCGCCGGACCCCGCAGGCACCCCCGAGGGCGGCGCCCGCACCGCCGCCGGGCGGTTTGCCGAAACCTTTGCCCAAACCCTGGCCCAGGCCGATCTGCGCGCGCAGGAGGCCATGACCGGCAGCGGCGACCCGCACGCCCTGGTCGCTGCCCTGTCCGAGGCGCAACTCGCCGTCGAGACCACGGTGGCCGTGCGCGACCGGGTGGTCGAGGCCTATCTGGAAATCCTGCGCATGCCGGTCTGATTTGCCCGCCCCCGCCCCCTGCGCATGGCGGGCCCGCATGACCCCGGCTGCCGGCATGATCTACCGGCACATCCGCCCTTCACCAGGGCAATCACCCGCCACCGAAAGGCCGAACCATGAACGACGTCGCCTTCTTCGATATCCTGCGCCAGGGGCTTTGGGTCGCGGTTGCCATGTCCGCACCGATCCTTGCCGTCGCGCTGATCACCGGGCTCAGCGTCGGGCTCTTTCAGGCGCTGACCTCGGTTCAGGAAATGACCCTCACCTTCGTGCCGAAGGTTCTCGCCATGCTGATCGTCTTCTGGGTCTCGATGAGCTTCATGACCGGGCTTCTGGTGGCTTTCTTCCAGGGCCAGGTGCTGCCGCTGATACAAGGGAACTGAACCCATGGACAACGCCGCCTATGTCACGCTGACCCGCCAGTCAGGGCTTATCCGCGAAATGCAGTCGCTGGCCCATAACATCGCCAACCTGTCGACCACCGGCTACCGGCGCGAGGGGGTGCTGTTCTCCGAATTCGTCCGGCGGCTGGACGGGGACGAGGCGAGCCTGTCCATGGCCACCGCCCATGCGCGCCAGACCATCCTGACACAGGGCACGCTGGCGGCCACGGGCGGCACGCTGGACCTGGCGATCGAGGGGGACGGCTTCTTCCTGCTGGAGACCCCGGGCGGCGAACGGCTGACGCGGGCGGGCCATTTCACGCGCAATGCCGACGGAGAGATGGTCAACCCGGACGGGCACCGACTGCTTGATGCCGGCGGGGCACCGATCTTCGTGCCCGCCGATGCCGGTCCGATCGGCATCGCGCGCGACGGCACGCTGTCGGCGGGGGGCGAGCCCTTGGCGCAGATCGGCCTTGTCCGCCCCGAGGCGCCTCACGAGCTGCGCCGCGAGGGCGGCACGCTTCTGCAGGCCACCGGCGCCATCCTGCCGGCCGAAGACAGCGTCCTGCATCAGGGTTTCCTGGAGGACAGCAATGTCGATCCGATCATCGAGATGGCGCGGCTTGTCGCCGTGCAGCGCGCCTATGAAGCCGGGCAAAGCTTTCTGGAGCGCGAGGACGAGCGCATGCGCGGTGTGATCCGCACCCTTGGCGCCTGACCCTGCCGCACCCCAACCAAATGAACCCCGGCACGCCGGCCGGGTCCAGCCCCCCGCAGCATGAGGAGAAACCGATGCGTGCCTTGCAGATCGCCGCCACTGGCATGAGCGCCCAGCAGATGCGGGTGGATACCGTGGCCAACAACCTCGCCAACATGTCGACCACTGGCTACAACGCCCGCCGCGCCGAATTCGCCGACCTGCACTACCAGCAGCATACCCGCGCCGGCACGATTTCGGCCGCCGACGGCACGGTGGTGCCGACCGGCATCCAGCTGGGACTCGGCGCACGGCCCGCGGCGGTCTCCATGCAGATCGGCCAGGGCGCGCTGGTCCAGACCGGGGGCGATCTGGACATCGCCATCGAGGGGCGCGGCTGGCTGGAAGTGGCCCTGCCGGACGGCCGCGCCGCTTATACCCGCGCCGGCGCCCTGCAGCGTACGGGCGAGGGGCTGATCGTGACCGCCGACGGCCATGAGGTTGCCCCGGGGATCACCATCCCGGCCGACGCCAGGTCGATCTCGATCAATGCCGAGGGCGAGATCTTCGCCTATTTCAACGACCGCGTACAGCCCGAACGCCTGGGGCAACTGACGCTGGCGGGGTTTACCAATGAACGCGGGCTCGAGGCGCTTGGCGCCAACCTGTTTGTCGAGACAGAGGCATCGGGGCCGGCGGTGGTGGGCGCGCCCGGCACCGACGGTCTGGGCACGCTGCGCCAGGGCTATCTGGAGGAAAGCTCGGTCGATCCGGTGCGCGAACTGACCGAGATGATCAAGGCCCAGCGCGGCTACGAGATGAACGCCAAGGTCATTACCGCCGCCGATCAGATGCTGGCCGCAACGACACAGGTGCGCTGATGATCCCGTTGAGAGAAAATCACATCCGGCCACGGCCCTATACCCGGCCCCATACCCCGACCCTGCCCCGGCAACCAGGCGCCCGGGCGCGCGCGGGTCGGCGGGGCCTGCCCTGTCTGCGCGCCCTTGCCCTGGCCGCGCTGACCCTGACACCCGCACCGTTTTCGGGCGCTCTGGGCCTGGTGGCGGGCGCAACCCTTTTCGGCCCCGGCACCGCCGCAGCCGAGGTGCTGGTCGCCACGCGGACCCTGCGCGCCCATACCCCCATCGGGCCGGGCGATGTCGCCGTGGTGGCCAGCGCGCCCGCCCCGGGCAGCGCCACCAGCCCCGAACAGGCCATCGGCATGGAGGCCCGCGTCACGCTTTACGCCGGCCGCCCCATCCCGTTGGGCAGCCTTGCCCCCGCCGCCATGGTGGAGCGCAACCAGATCGTGGAGCTGGTCTTCACCCAGGGCGGCCTGGCCATCCGGGCCGAGGGGCGTGCCCTGGGCCGCGCCGGCGAGGGCGATCTGGTCCGCGTGATGAACCTCGCCTCGCGCAGCACGATCAGCGGCCGCGTCACCGCGCCGGGCGTGGTGGAGGTGGCCCCATGACGCACCGCCACCTGATTTCAACACGGCTTTGCTGGTCGCTCCTTCCCGCCGCGCTGACCGCCTGCACGTCATTGGGCGAGGTCGGCCGGGCGCCGGACTTCACCCCGATGGAGCCCCGCCAGGAACATCGCGCGCTCTATACCGTGCCGATCCCGGAACGCGCGGCACCCGTGCGCCCGGCCGGCGGGGCCTCGCTGTGGGATTCCGGGCAGCGCTCGCTGCTGGGCGACCGGCGTGCCAGCCGGGCCGGGGACATCCTGACCGTGGTGATCGAGATCAATGACCGCGCGGTGATGACCAACACCACCGGGCGCACACGAACCGGAGAGCAGACCATGGGCGTGCCGCAGCTGCTGGGCATCCCGCAGCGGCTGAACGAACGGCTGCCCGCCGGCGCCAGCATGGACGAGGCCGTGGCCCTGCGCGGCGGGTCGGGCTTTCAGGGCTCGGGCCAGATCGCCCGCAACGAACAGTTGACACTGCGGGTGGCCACCACCGTGGTCGAACGCCTGCCCAATGGCGTCTTGCGCATCGAGGGCAGCCAGGAGGTGCGCGTCAACAACGAACTGCGCGAACTTCTGGTCAGCGGCTATATCCGCCCCGAAGATATCTCGCGGCGCAACGAGATTGCCTATGACCGGATCGCCGGGGCGCGCATTTCCTATGGCGGGCGCGGCACGATCAGCGGGGCGCAACAGCCGCGCTATGGCCAGCAGATCGCCGATATCATCCTGCCCTTCTGACCCGCAGCGGAGCCAGAGCCATGAAGAAATTCCTGCTGCCGGTCCTTCTGGTCATCCTGGGCCTTGGTGTCGGTGCGGGCGCAGGCTGGTTCCTGCAACCCGCGCCGCAGCCGGTCGCCGAGGAAACCCCCTCCGAGGATACCGATACCGCCCCCTCCCCGGCGCCCTCATCGCCGGTCGGCGCCGACCGGGCCAGTGAAACCTTGCGCCTGCCGGGTCAGTTCCTGATCCCGGTAATCGGGGATGGGCGCATCCGGGCCATGGTGGTCATCGGTCTGGCGCTGGAGGTTGTCGAGGATCACGACATCGATCTGGACCGGCACGAGGCACGGCTGCGCGCAGCCCTGCTGCAGGCGATGTTCGATCACAGCAATCTGGGCGGCTTTGACGGCGTCTATACCGATGGCGAAACGCTACACGCCTTTCGCCGGACCCTGCGCGCCATCGCCCGGACCGAACTGGGCGAGCGGGTGGTGCTGGATGTGCTGATCACGGATCTGGTGCGCCAGAACAGCTGACCCAGACCGACCCGACAGACCCGAACGCCCGACCCCGGGCCGCCGGCAGCGGTGGCGCCATGTCGGCGCGAAGGCGAGGGCGGGGACACATGCGGCATGCGCTCGGGCGCACGGGCCTGCTCCGCTGGTACCAGCGTCAGCACCAGCGCCAGTGCTGCCCGCCTTGCCCGGATGCCCTGAGCGGCCCTAACCTGCCCGTCGGATCAGCGCCCCGCCCGGCCGGTTGGCGCCGGCACGGAGCTGGGTGCCGGGATCGTCCAGCCGTTGCCCGCAATCACCCCTGCAGCGTGCGCACGCCGAAGCCGTCATTGCGCGCGCGCATCGCGCCGACCGCGGCGATGGCCCCTGCGGCGGTGGTGAAATAGGGGATACGGTCCATCAGCGTGTTGGTCCGGATCTCACGGCTGTCGGCGATGGCCTGCGCCCCCTCGGTCGTGTTCAGGACCAGCGCGATTTCGGCATTCTTCAGCCGGTCGACGATATTCGGGCGGCCCTCGTAGACCTTGGCCACGGGCGTGGCCGGTGTGCCCTGCGCCTCCAGCCAGGCGGCGGTGCCGCGCGTGGCCACGATCTCGAATCCCATGGCCACCAGATCCTGCGCCGCCTGCGCCATGGCCAGGGTCTTGTCGGCATCACGGATCGACAGGAACACCCGGCCGTCGTCGGGCAGCATGGTCCCGGCCCCAAGCTGCGCCTTCAGAAAGGCCAGCGGGAAGGTGCGGTCCCAGCCCATCACCTCGCCGGTCGAACGCATTTCCGGCCCCAGCAACGTATCCACGCCGGGGAAGCGGGCGAAAGGCAGCACCGCCTCCTTGACCGAGAACCAGGGCGTGATCGGGTCGGCCAGTGTCAGCGGATCGGCCAGCGGCAGTTCGGTGTCCGGCCCCACCCCCTGCGGATAGGGCGCGCGGCGTGGGAAATCGGCCAGCTTCTCGCCCGCCATCAGCCGCGCTGCGATCGAGGCGATGGCGCTGTCGGTGGCCTTTGCCACGAAGGGCACGGTGCGGCTGGCGCGCGGGTTGACCTCCAGAACATAGATCGTGCCGTCCTGGACGGCGAATTGCACGTTCATGAGCCCCACCACGCCCAGCTTGCGCGCCATGGCCTCGGTCTGGCGCACCAGCTCGTCCACCGTGGCGGCCGATAACGAATGCGGCGGCAGGCAACAGGCGCTGTCGCCGGAATGCACGCCCGCTTCCTCGATATGTTCCATGATCCCGGCGACATGCACCGCCTCGCCATCGCACAGCGCATCGACATCGACCTCGATCGCGCCGGCCAGATAGCCGTCCAGCAGCACCGGGTTCTTGCCGGACACGCTCACCGCCGTGGTGATGTAGCGCTGCAGGTGATCCATGTCGCGCACGATCTCCATCGCGCGCCCGCCCAGCACGTAAGAGGGGCGGATAACCAGCGGAAAGCCCACCCGCCCGGCGATGTCCAGCGCCTGCGCCTCGGACGAGGCGATCCCGTTGACCGGCTGCTTCAGGCCCAGATCGTTCAGCATCTGCTGAAAGCGCTCGCGGTCCTCGGCCAGGTCGATGGCATCGGGCGAGGTGCCCAGAATCGGTATCCCCTCGTCCTGCAGCGCGTTGGCCAGCTTCAGCGGCGTCTGCCCGCCGAACTGCACGATCACCCCGTGCAGCGTGCCGTTGGATTGTTCCACGCGCAGAATTTCCAGCACATGTTCCAGCGTCAGGGGTTCGAAATACAGCCGGTCCGAGGTGTCGTAATCCGTGCTCACGGTTTCCGGGTTGCAGTTGATCATGATCGTCTCGTAGCCCGTGTCGGTCAGCGCGAAGCAGGCGTGGCAGCAGCAATAGTCGAACTCGATGCCCTGGCCGATCCGGTTCGGCCCGCCACCCAGGATGACCACTTTCTTGCGGTCAGAGGGGCGCGCCTCACATTCCACATCGCCCATCGCGGGCGCCTCATATGTGGAATACATGTAGGGAGTCTGGGCCTCGAACTCGGCGGCGCAGGTGTCGATGCGCTTGAAGGACGCCACCACCCCAGCGGCGCGGCGGGCGCGGCGCACGGCGCTTTCTTCCTGTTCGGTCAGCGCGCCCAGCCGGGCATCGGTGAAACCCAGCATCTTCAGCGCGCGCAGCCCCTCGGCATCGCCGGGCAGACCGTTCACGCGGATCGCGCCCTCGGCGTCCACGATCTCGCGCAGGCGCGCCAGGAACCAGGGGTCAAAGGCCGTGGCGGCGATGATCTCGTCATCGCTCAGCCCCTCGCGCATCGCCTGGGCGATCAGGCGCAGCCGGTCCGGGGTCTGTTCGGAGATAGCCTTGATCACGGCCGCGCGGTCCGGGGCGCCGGGAATGGCGATCTCGTCAAGGCCGGAAAGCCCCGTTTCCATGCTCGCCAGCGCCTTTTGCAGCGATTCGTGAAAGGTGCGGCCGATCGCCATGACCTCGCCCACCGATTTCATCGCCGTGGTCAGCAGGGGCTGCGCGCCGGGGAATTTCTCGAAGGCAAAGCGCGGGATCTTGGTGACGACATAGTCGATCGAGGGCTCGAAACTGGCCGGCGTGACCTTGGTGATGTCATTGTCCAGCTCATCCAGCGTATAGCCTACCGCCAACTTGGCCGCGATCTTGGCGATGGGAAAGCCCGTGGCCTTTGACGCCAGCGCCGAGGAACGGGAAACCCGCGGGTTCATTTCGATCACCACCATGCGCCCGTCGGCGGGGTTGATCGCCCATTGCACGTTGGACCCGCCGGTTTCGACCCCGATCTCGCGCAAGACGGCGATCGAGCCGTTGCGCATGATCTGGTATTCCTTGTCCGTGAGTGTCAGCGCCGGGGCGACGGTAATGCTGTCGCCGGTATGCACGCCCATCGGATCGACGTTTTCGATGGAACAGACGATGATGGCGTTGTCGGCGCGGTCGCGCACCACCTCCATCTCGAATTCCTTCCAGCCCAGCAGTGATTCGTCGATCAGGATCTGCCCGGCGGGGCTGGCATCCAGGCCGGACCGGCAGATGCGTTCGTAATCGTCGCGGTTATAGGCCACCCCGCCGCCGGTGCCGCCCAGCGTATAGGCGGGGCGGATGATGGCGGGCAGGCCCACGGTTTCCACCGCCTGCATCGCCTCGGCCACGCCGGCGTTGATGTCGAACCGCCCGTCGGCGCGTTTCGGTGCGGTGACGATGGTGGCGCGGGGGTTTTCCAGGCCGATCCTGTCCATCGCCTCACGGAACAGCTTGCGGTCCTCGGCCATCTCGATGGCGGCGCGGTTGGCGCCGATCAGTTCGACGCCGAATTTTTCCAGCACGCCCATATCGGCCAGCGCCAGCGCCGTGTTCAGCCCGGTCTGCCCGCCCATCGTGGGCAGAAGGGCATCAGGACGCTCCGCCTCGATGATCTTGGCAACGACCTCTGGCGTGATGGGTTCGATATAGGTTGCGTCGGCCAGCCCCGGGTCGGTCATGATGGTCGCCGGGTTCGAATTGACCAGGATCACCCGGTAGCCCTCTTCGCGCAGGGCCTTGCAGGCCTGGGCGCCGGAATAATCGAACTCGCAGGCCTGACCGATGACGATGGGCCCCGCGCCGATGATCATGATGGACGTGATATCGGTTCTTTTCGGCATGTCTGACCCCGCAATCGGCTGGCGCCTTCCCGGCCATCCGGGCGGCGCGCAAATTGGGCGGGTTATAGCCGGGCGCAGGGTGGGCGCAACCGGAAAGCGCGCGGACGGATCAGGCCTGAAAACGGTCGTCGGTTTCCACCTGCAGGGCAGTGGCCAGCGCGTTGGTCTGCATGGCCATGGCGATCACCGCCAGCAACTCGCCATGCTGCGCGTCAGTCATGCCCCGCGCCCGCGCCGCCGCCGTGTGGCTGTGCACGCAATAGCTGCAGCCATTGACGGTGGAGACGGCGATATAGACCAGTTCCTTCACCATCGGGTCCAGCGCGCCGGGGGCCATGACCGTTTGCAGCCGGTCCCAGGTGGCGCGCAGCATCGCCGGGTCATGGGCCAGCGCGCGCCAGAAATTGTTGATGTAATCGCCGCCGCGCGCTTCGCGGATGGCGTCGAAGACCGCGCGCGCCTCGTCGCTCGCGGCCTCGTCGTTCAGCAGAGGAACGGTCGCCATCAGAGCAGCGCGATCAGCCGCGCGGGGCCGCCGGTGCCGCCCTGATGCTTCGGTGCGCCGACAACCAGCGTCGCGCCCGTGGGCGGAAGCTGGTCCAGATTGGCCATCGCCTCCAGCGCCCAGCGCCCTTCCGGCAGCCAGGTGTAATGGGTGATGAAATCCGCCGACGGGCCGAAATCGATGGACAGTGTATCCACCCCCACGCCGGCCACATCGGCCTCTTCCAGCAGCATCTGCACGGCCTCGACATGAAAGCCCGGGAAATGCATCACGCCGTCTTCGTCGGCATTGCGGAAGCCGTCGCCCATCACCCGCTCTTGCCAGCCGGAAAGCTGCGCCACGCAGGCGCCGGCCGGGATCGGCCCATGCGCGGCGATCCAGGCGCGCAGATCTTCAGGCGTGACCTGCGCATCGGCATCAGCCGCCGCCTTTTCGCGGATATCCACCACCACCAGCGGGCAGACTAGTTGTTCGACCGGGATCTCGTCGATGGACATGCCGTCGGCTGCAAAATGCAGGGGCGCGTCGATATGGGTGCCGGTATGTTCGTTGATGCTGAGTTCTTTCAGGTTGAACCCGTGTTCGGCGAAATTGAAGATCTGTTCGGCCGAATACTGCGGCGTGCCGAAATAGGTGGGGAAATCTGGCCGCAGCGTATGGGTCAGGTCGATCACGCGGCTGGCCGGCTGCGCCAGCACCGGGCGCGCGGTCAGCCCGCCGCCAACCGCCACCGCCGCCGCGCCGGCAGCCGATGCGCGGAACAGATCGCGCCGGGACAGCATCCGGCGCTTGACGGTCTCGATGACATGGGGATCACACATGATATCACCTCTCCTGCTGTGTTATGATGTCACAATGCAAAGAGGCTGCGTCGATCCGACGATTCGCACAAGCCTTTCAGCCGCGCTCGCGCTCGCTCGCATCCAGCTGCGCCTCTATCTTGCGCAGCCGGGCCAGCACCTCGTCGCGGTAGTCATTGGTCTGCTGGTTCGATTCCTCGGCATGGGCGTCCTGCATCGAATTGACGATCAGGCCGACCAGCAGGTTCACCACGGCAAAGGTCGTCATCATGATGAAGGGCACGAAGAATGCCCAGGCATAGGGATAGACCTCCATCACCGGACGGACGATGCCCATGGACCAGCTTTCCAGCGTCATGATCTGAAAGAGCGAATAGGCGCTGGCGCCAAGCGAGCCGAACCATTGCGGGAAACTGTCCTGAAACAGCTTCGTGGCCATCACAGCGCCGATATAGAAGATCATCGTCATCAGCAGAAAGACCGAGCCCATCCCGGGCAGCGCCTTCAGAAACCCCTCCACCACCCGGCGCAGACTGGGTGTGACGGACACCACGCGCAACAGACGCAGGATGCGCAGCGCGCGCAACACGGTAAAGGCGCCCGCACCGGGGACCAGAGAGATGCCGACGATTATGAAGTCGAAGACGTTCCAGCCCTGCCGAAAGAAGCCGAAGCGCAACGCGTAAAGCTTCAACGCGATCTCGATCACAAAGATCGTCAGGCAAAGTTGATCCAGAAGCGTGATCAGCCCCCCGGCCGCGCCCATGATCCCGGCCGAAGTCTCCATCCCCAGGATCACGGCATTGAACAGGATCACCCCGATGATCCCGTTGCGCACCCAGGCACGCTCCAGAAACGCCGCTACCTTCTGCCGGCTGGTCGATCGCCCCGCTTCACCCATCCCTGGTCCCTTCATTTTGCCCGAAATACTCCGGGGGGAGTCGGCACAGCCGACGGGGGGCAGCGCCCCCCTCCCCTGCTTGTCAGTTGCGCGGCATATGCGCCCTGACCAGCCTTGCCGCAAGCTCCACATGTGATGACCAGCGGAACTGGTCCACCACCTGCACCCATTCCAGGCAAAATCCGGCGGCGACGAGCACCGCGGCATCACGGGCAAAGGTCACCGGGTTGCAGGACACCATCGCCACCACGCCCGGCGCCTTGCCCAAGGTCGCGGCCTGCGCGATCTCGGCCATCTGCGCCGCCGCGCCGGCCCGTGGCGGATCGATCACCAGCGCGTCGAAACGCGACAGCTCGTCGGGCGTCAACGGGCGGCGAAACAGATCGCGCCGCTCGGTCGTGACCCGTTTCAGCCCCTGCGCGCCGCGCCAACCGGCATCGAGCGCCCGCACGGCCGCCTCTTCACCCTCCACGGCATGCACCTCCGCCGCCTCTGCCAAAGGCAGTGCGAAGGTGCCGCAGCCGGCAAAGAGATCGGCCACCCGGGCAGCACCCGCCACGGCCTCGCGCATCGCGGCCAACAGCGCGGCCTCGGCCTGCGGGGTGGCCTGCAGGAACGCCCCCGGCGGCAACGGAACCCGCGCCCGACCGATGGGCAGAACCGGCGGCGCAGGTTGCCAGAGCAGCTCACCATCCCAGGTCAGCCGCGCCAGGCGGTGCGCGGCGGCGATGCCCGGCAGCGCGGCGCGCAGCCCTGCGTCCAGCACCCGGCCACCGCGGGCCGCGACATCCACCCCGCCCGGCAGCGCCGTTACCGCCAGCGCCATCTCACCCCTGCGCGCGGCACCGGCGGCGACCAGTGCCTCCAACGCGGGCAAGGCCTGCATCAGGGCGGGCGCCAGCAGCAGACAGTCAGGCACCGCCGTCAGGCTGTCCGATGCCCGACCGTGAAACCCCACCAGCGCGCCGGATTTCAGCCGCCGCCCGGACAGCGTGGCCCGCCGTCGGCTGGCGGGGGGCGAGACATGAAGCGGCCGGAACGGCGCCTGCAGCCCCTGCCCGGCCAGCGCCCGGCGCACCACATCCTGTTTCCAGTCGGCGACGAATTCATCATCGGCGTGCTGCAACGCACAGCCGCCGCAGGCACGATAGTGCCGGCAGGGCGCAGAGACCCGCCGGGGCGATGGGGTCAGGATACGCGGCTGCGCGATGCGCCCCTCGGCCACCGCGCCCGCGACCACCTCGCCCGGCAGGGCACGGGCGACGGTCACATCACCGTCCGGCCCTTCGGCGCGGCCCAGACCTTCTGCACGTGTTGTCAGTCGTTCGATCACCAGCATGGCGCAGCATTGACGCAGAGCCGCCCCCGGGGCAAGTGTGGCACCCTCCCCGCCCGCGAAGGATTTTACAACAAAATCCTTCGCCAGCCCCGATCGTCATGGCAGGGCGATGGCCGGGGAGAAGGCGAAACCCTCGGGCGACAGGATCGTCGCCTCGCGCAGCCCGTGGGGCTTGTCGGCCGGCGTCTCCAGCACCACCGCCCCTGCCGCCTCGGCCCGCGCGCAGGCGGCATCGGGGTCGATCCCGAACAGGTAGAATTGCGCGCCGCCCCCGCGCGGTGCCGCCTCGGGCACCAGGGCCAACAGCGGATGGTGCCCGAACGTACCATCCGCGTGCAACTGGATCAGCACCGCACCATGGCGCGCCAGCGCGAAATCCGCGCTTGCCCGGTGGATCGCCAGCCCCATCACGCCCTCCAGAAACGCCGCCATCGCCTGCACGTCACGGCACAGCAGGTTGACGCCGACGCCGCTCAGGCTGCGGCCCAGTTCATCGGCCGCCACGGTTTGCAGGTCCATCACGCCTGCGCCTCCTCTGCCCCGATGAACCCGCCGGACTGCCGCGCCCAGAAACGCGCATAGACCCCGTCCTGCGCCAGCAACGCATCATGATCGCCCTCTTCGACGATCCGGCCGGCCTGCAGCACAATGATCCGGTCCATCGCCGCAATCGTGGACAGCCGGTGCGCGATCGCCAGCACCGTCTTGCCCGCCATCAGATGTTCCAGCGCCGCCTGCACCTCGGCCTCTACCTCGCTATCCAGGGCCGAGGTCGCCTCGTCCAGCACCAGGATCGGCGCATCCTTCAGGAACGCCCGCGCCAGCGCGATCCGCTGGCGCTGCCCGCCCGAAAGCCGCACGCCGCGTTCGCCCAGATGCGCCGCATAGCCCGCGCGGCCCGCATGATCGCGCAGCCCGGCGATGAAGTCATGCGCCTGCGCCGCGCGCGCCGCGGCCTCGACCTCTGCCTGGCTGGCATCGGGGCGGCCATAGCGGATGTTGTCAAAGGCCGAGCGGTTGAACAGCGCCGTTTCCTGCGTGACCATGCCGATCTGCCGGCGCAGGCTTTCCTGCGTCACGCCGCGCAGGTCCTGCCCATCGACCAGCACGCGCCCGGCCTCGGCATCGTAAAGCCGCAGCAGCAGCGACACGAGCGTCGATTTCCCCGCGCCGGAGGCGCCGACGATGCCGATCTTCTCGCCCGGGCAGATGTCCAGGTTGATCCGCTCCACCCCGCCGGACTGCCTTCCATAGGCAAAGCTCACACCCTCGAAGCGCAGCGCGCCCTTGATGCGGCCCAGATCGGTGGAGTCCGGCGCATCGACAAGGCCGGGCGGCGGGGTCAGGGTCTTCATCCCGTCCTCGACCTCGCCCAGATCGCCATAGATGGTCATCACCACGAAACTGACCCAGCCGGTCATCTGCGCAATCCGGATCGCCACCGCCCCAGCCGCGGCAATGTCGCCCGGGCTGGCCTGGCCCATCGACCACAGCCAGGCCGTGCCGCCGATCAGCAGCACCGGCAAGAGCCCTGCAATCCCCATCAGCCAGAACCGGAACGCGGCCTGCACGCGGCCAAAGGCGATGGCCTTGTCGCGGAACCCGTCCATCGCGGTCAGGGCCGCGCGGTCCTCGTGGTCGGCATGGGCGAACAGCTTTACCGTCTTGATGTTGGTGATCGTATCCACCACCTGCCCGGCGACGCTGGCCCGCGCCCCGGCCCGTGCGCCCGCGCGTTCGCGCACCATCGGCAGGAAATAGCGGATCAGCGCAAAGTAGCCGATCATCCAGACCGCCAGCATCACCGCCAGCCGCCAGTCGATCACCAGCAACAGCACGACCGAGCCGATGATGGAGGCCAGCGCGAAAGAGACGGTGTTGATCGTCTCGTTCACCACCTCGGTCAGCGCGCGGGCGGTCTGCACCTGCTTCTGCGCGATCCGGCCGGCGAAATCATCGTCGAAGAACGTGACCGGCTGGCCCAGCGTCCAGCGGTTCAGCCGCGCCTGCACCAGCACGTTCACATTGGGCTGCACGACGATGGTATTGGCCGCCGAAGAGACGCCGAACGCCACCGGCCGCACCACGGTGAAGAACAGCGCGAAGCCCACCAGCGCCAGCCAGTTGTCGGCAAAGAACCGCCCCGGTTCGGCCCCCAGCGCCAGGTCGATCACCGCGCCCAGCACCAGGGCCGAGACCACCTCTGCCACGCCCGCGAGCGCCGAAATCCCGGCCGCCACCAGCAAAACCGGCCAGGCGCCCTGCAGCCCCCAGTGGATGAACGCCCAAAGCGTCCGTGGCGGCGGGCCATGGGCGGGCTGAAACGGGTCGATCAGATCGGCGATCTTCATGGCGATGCGGACATTCCCTTGTTCAACCTCGGCCCGAAGCCCTGGAAAACCTGGCCCCTGAAGCACCTGGCGCCTGAAAACAGCAACCGGCGCCGGGAACACGCCCCGGCGCCGGTCAGGATCGGTGCCGGCTCACTCCGGCTGCAAGGTCTCGAACCGCAGCCCGCGCGCGCTGCCTTGCGGAAAGCCTGCCCAATGCGTGTGATCGGCGCCCGGGGTGCCGTCGGTCTCATCCCACACGCCCTCATGCGCGACCTCGACCAGGTCGAAAAAGGCAGCGGCCTCTTCATTGTCGTTCAGGTGCAGGTCCAGAAAGGCCGCGACGAAATGCTGGGCGATGTTGTTCATGCGCAGCGTGTCCCAGACCGGATCTGCGTAATGGGCAAAGGGCGCCCAGCCCAGGGTCTCTGACACGGCCCAGCTTTCGGCCGGAGCGGGGATCGGCGCGGCGGCGTTATGGCCCGCGTTCATGAAGGTCAGCAGGTGGCGGGTGGTGCCCGTCGCGCCCTCGAAGATCGCGCGCATCGGGCCGTAGCCGGAGATATCGTCCTGATCGCCGGCCATGATCAGCGCCGGCACCCGCAGCCCGGCCAGCCCCTCGGAATCCCAGAAACCCGCATTCATCCCCCAGGGGCCAATGGCAACGATAGCGCGCAGGCGGTCGTCCATCAGCGCCTCATGGCTGTCAGAGCCGGCGCGATGACCCGCCAGCAGGTCCTGCACGGGCGCAAAGGGAAGGCCCAGCGCGCCCTCGGTCACACCCGCACCACCAAAGATCAGCGCGCCATAGCCGCCCATGGAATAGCCCACCACCGCGGCGCGGTCGGCATCGACCAGCCCCGCCATTTCGGGGTCGTCGGCCATGGCATCGATCACCTGGGCCTGATCCAGCGGCCGGTTGTACAGGGTCGAGCCGAAGACCGTCTGGTCGCTATAGGTGCTGTCGGTATGATCGGGCGCCACGACCACGAACCCGCGCGAGGCCAGCGCCTCGCCCAGATGGGACATCAGGTAGCGGTTGCCGGGATAGCCGTGGCTGATCACCACCAGCGGAAACGGCCCGGCATCCGAGGCATCGGCGTCGCGCGCGGCCTGCCCGTGCAGCGTGGTGGGGGTCTCGCCATCGCGCAGGACGGTGTCATAGGCGGTGCCGGGCTCGGTGCCTTCGGCGGCGGGATACCACATCTCGGCGGTCAGGGTGCGGGGCGCACGGGTGATCTCGTCCTCCGAGGCCAGAACATCGACGCGGTCGTCCTGGGTCAGCGTGATGGTGCGCACGCCGACACCATGCGCGCCGTAGCCGGCCATGGCGGGGGCGTCCGGGCGAAGCTGATCGATGCGGTTCTCGGCCAATGCGGCGCCTCCTAGGCAGCCAAGCACAACGGCGGCGGCCGCGGCAAGGGCGGGTTTCATGATCTCTCTCCCTGTCGGTTTCCTCTGGGTGAAGCTAGGGCATGCGACCCGCCCGGGCGAGGGGCGATTGCACCTGACGTGGCGACGGCGTATCGGGGCGGCAGGTGCAACAGGATGAAAGTGAGGCCCGCCATGCGCTCCGATGACCGTCCGGATGACCGCCTGATCGTGGCGCTGGATGTGCCCGACGCGCTGAGCGGGCTGGCCCTGGCAGAGCGGCTGGGCGATGCGGTGGGGTTCTACAAGATCGGGCTGGGCATGCTGACCGGCGGCGGGCTGGCACTGGCGCGCGAGTTGAAGGACGACCACGGCAAGCGGGTCTTTCTGGACCTGAAGCTGTTCGACATCGGTGCGACGATCGAAGCGGCGGTAAGGGGGCTGGCACGGTTCGAGCTGGATTTCCTGACCGTACAGGGCGACCCGCATGTGGTGCGCGCGGCGCGCGAGGGGGCGGCGGGATCAAGGCTGAAGGTCCTGGCGGTGACGGTGCTGACCTCGCTGGACAGGGCGGACCTGGACGCGGCGCTGATGGCGCCGGGCACGGTGGGCGATCTGGTGCTGGCGCGCGCGGCGCGGGCCTTCGAGGCTGGTGCCGACGGGGTGATCGCCAGCCCGCAGGAGGCCGCGGCGATCCGCGCCCTGCCGCAGGCGGCGGGCCGGT